>NZ_CAXTHK010000004.1:18641-240786 GCF_964244045.1 uncultured Jatrophihabitans sp.
TGGTGGACGACGGGGTCTTGGTGGACGACGGGGTCTTGGTGGACGACGGGGTCTTGGTGGACGACGGGGTCTTCGTCGAGGACGCCGTCTTCGTGGCCTTCGGCTTCGGTTTTGCCTTCGTGGGCGCGGGCGCGATGGCGAGCGGCACGCCTGCGACGGCCTTGGGTTTGCCGAGTACGGTCGCCGAACCGTCGGTGCCCAGCACGATGAAGGCCGGGTTGCCGGCAGGCACCATTCCGAGCGCGGCCGCCGCCTGCGCCAGATTCCCTGGAGCGCTGCCGATCGCCACCTCGTTGCGTAGCTGCTGCACCTGCGCAGCCACCCGCTGGTCCTTCGTGGCCAGGCTGTGCCGTTCGAGCTCATTGGCCGCCGAGGCCGTGTTCAGGGCCAGCAGCAACCCCAACCCGCCGACGAGCAGCACGGTGACCAGCAGCGCGAACGGCACGCGCGGCGCCTTCTTGGACTCCCTCACGACGCCTGCCGGATGCGCTCGGCGGCCCGCAGGCGCACCGAGGCGGCCCGCGGGTTGGCGGCGATCTCGTCGTCGGTCGCCGGCTCGGATCCACGGCTGAGCAACCGCAGCTGCGGGCCGCTGTCCGGCAGCGGCACCGGCAGGTCGGGCGGCGTCCGATCCGTGGCGAGCTCGGCGAAGGACTGTTTGACGATGCGGTCCTCGAGCGACTGGTAGGACAGGACGACGATGCGTCCGCCGACCGTCAGTTCCGCCAGCGCCGCGGGCACCGCCGAACGCACCGCGTCGAGCTCGGCGTTCACCTCGATGCGCAGCGCCTGGAACGTCCGTTTGGCTGGGTGGCCCCCGCGCCGGCGCGTCGCGGCGGGTATCGCCTCGCGCACCAGCTCGGCCAGTACCGCTGTCGATCGCAGCGGGGCCACCCGGCGCTCGCGATCTATCGACTGGGCGATCCGCAGCGCGAATCGCTCTTGCCCGTACACGCGCAGCACCCGCGCGAGGTCGGCGACGGGGTAGGTGTTCACGACATCCTCGGCCGTCATGCCGGTGCTCTGATCCATCCGCATGTCCAAGGGGGCGTCCTGGGCGTAGGCGAAGCCACGCTCGGCGACGTCGAGTTGCATGGACGAGACACCGAGGTCGAACAGCACGCCGTCCACGCCGTGGATGCCGAGCTCGTCCAGGACGTCGGGCATCCGGTCGTAGACGGCGTGCACGAGGTGGCTGCGGCCTGCATAGCGGGCGAGGCGGTCGCGGCTGCGCGTCAGGGCGGTCTGGTCCCGATCGAGACCGACGAGTGTCAGCTGGGGGTGCGCGGCCAGCAAGGCCTCGGCGTGCCCCCCGAGACCGAGAGTGGCGTCGACGGCGACCGCGGGGCGGTCCGACAGCGCCGGGCCCAGCAGCGCGAGCACCCGGTCGAGCAGCACGGGAACGTGCGCGGGCTCCGGCCCGGTCTGCTCGTCACTCGTCATGCGCGTCGCTTTCGTCATCGAGAGGTGCCGGAACGCCGTGGGGGAAAGTGGGGAGACGTCTGCTTCTGGTCCCCGCCCGTCCCGCCTGGCGCCGGGGAAGTGACGCCAGGTGGTTGGACGGGAGGAGGCCACAAGCCACGTCGTGGAACCGGGTGAGCGCTACAGAACCCCGGGCAGCACCTCCTCGGCGATGTCGGAGAAGCCCGGCTCGGCGGCCTGCAGGTAGTCGTTCCAGGCGACGGCGTCCCACACCTCGATGCGGGTGTTAGCGCCGATCACCGCGCACTCCTTCGACAGGCCGGCGTACTCGCGCAGCGTCGGCGGCACGGTGATCCGGCCTTGGCCGTCGGGGCTCTCCTGCGAAGCGCTGGCGAACAGCACCCGCGAGTACTCCCTGACCCGACGGTCGGTGACCGGCGCGGACCGCAACGACTCGGTGACCCGAGTGAACTCGGCGACCGGGAAGACGTAGAGGCATCGGTCCTGTCCCTTGCAGATCACCAGGCCTCCTTCCAGGTCCGGTCGGAACCGCGCCGGCAAAGCGAGCCGACCCTTGTCGTCCAGTCGCGGGGTGTGCGTGCCGAGGAACACGGCCGCTCACCTCCGAGACCCACTGCGGAGGCAGCACGACCCAGTTGTCGCCATCACTCCCCACTATGCCCCACTCTAACCCACGCACGCTCAGGGTCAATGCCCAGCCGCCGCCGGAACCGTCGTGTCGCGCCGTCCGTTCCCCTGGCGACGTTCGATCACGACCCGTGCCTCGCGCACCGTGAGTCGGCATACTCGAAGGACCCGCGCACGCCGATCGACGGGCGAGCGACGACACCGAAGGACGTACTCGTGGACGACCTGCTTCGCGGCGCCCGGCACGCCGGTCCCGACCCCGCTCCGCCGGACGTCGCTTCGCTCCCGCTGAGCGCCGTGGCCGACGCCGGCAAGCGCATCGGCGCCAACATCGAGCAGGTCCTCGAGGGCAAGTCACAGGCCATCCTCATGGGCCTGACCGTGCTGCTGGCTGAGGGTCACCTACTCATCGAGGACGTCCCCGGCGTGGGCAAGACCACCTACGCGAAGGCGATGGCTCGTTCCATCGACTGCTCGGTGCGGCGCATCCAGTTCACCCCGGACCTGCTGCCGAGCGACGTCACCGGGGTCAGCGTCTACAACTCCGAGGACCGGGACTTCGAATTCAAGCCCGGCCCCGTGTTCGCCAACATCGTGGTCGGTGACGAGATCAACCGCGCGTCGCCGAAGACCCAGGCCGCACTGCTCGAGTGCATGGAGGAGCGCCAGGTCACCGTCGAC
Organism: uncultured Jatrophihabitans sp.; assembly: GCF_964244045.1. Lineage (NCBI taxonomy): Bacteria > Bacillati > Actinomycetota > Actinomycetes > Jatrophihabitantales > Jatrophihabitantaceae > Jatrophihabitans > uncultured Jatrophihabitans sp. Next base: position 21,393 of record NZ_CAXTHK010000004.1, read on the forward strand.
GGTGATACCTACTACCTCGAGTCGCCGTTCATGGTGCTGGCCACCCAGAACCCGATCGACATGGAGGGCACCTACGCCCTTCCCGAGGCTCAGCGCGACCGGTTCACCGCACGCATCTCGATGGGCTACCCCGACCGCGCCGCCGAGATCGCAATGCTCGACGAGCACGCCGAGTCGGACCCGCTCGACGACCTGCGACCGGTGTCGGACGCCGGTGAGATCCGCGCTCTCGTCGCTGCCGTACGCACCATCTACGTCTCCGACGCGGTAAAGGCGTACGCGGTCGACCTCGCGGAGGCCACCCGGCGCGCGAGCGAGTTACGGCTCGGTGCGTCACCGCGGGCCACCTTGCAGCTGCTGCGCGCTGCCAAGGCCTGGGCCGCGCTTGCCGGGCGCGAGTACGTCATTCCCGACGATCTGCAACACCTGCTGGTTCCGGTGCTGGCGCACCGCCTCCTGCTGACGCCCGAAGCCCACGTGGCCGGGCGCGGCGCGGTCGACGTATTGGCCCGCATCGGCCAGGCGACCCCCATTCCCGGCGCCGGGCAGACGTCCATTCCCCGGGCCGGGCGGGGAACCCGCTGAGCATGGCAAACCGCCGACGGCTCGGGTTCACTACCCGCGCCAGCTGCCTGCTCGCGGCCGGAATCACCGCGGTGCTGTGCGGGGTGCTGCTGGGCGAGACCGACCTAGTGCGGGCCGGCGTGCTCGCCGCGGCCATCCCCCTCGTCGCCGCCGTCATCGTGCACCGCTCGCGCCTGCAGGTGGCCAACCGCCGCGGGCTCGAGCCGCGCCGCGCAGCCTCCGGCGACACCGTCACGGTGAATCTGACGATCACGAACCGATCAGTGCTGCCGACCGGCGCGCTGATGCTCGAGGACCAGCTGCCGGGGCGGATCACCGGCAGGGCCCGCTTCGTCGTCGACTCGTTGTCCGGGCGCGAGGCCCGCACGATCAGCTACCGCATCCCGGCGTTGGGCCGGGGGCGCTACCGCGTCGGCCCGTTGCGCATCCGCCTGGGCGACCCGTTCCGGATGATCGAGCTCACCCGCTCGTTCAGCACGATCACCGACTTCCTCGTCACGCCGCGCATCGACCGGTTGCCCGCCGTGGACCCGCCGCGCTCTGACGAGCTGGGCGGCAATTCCGGCAGCCACTCGATCGGCTCGAACGGCGCCGACGACGCCTCGACCCGCGAGTACCGGACCGGCGACGACCTGCGCAAGATTCATTGGCGCTCGACCGCGCGCTCCGGCCAGCTGATGGTGCGCCAGGCAGAGCGGCCGTGGCGCGCCAACAGCACCGTGCTGCTCGACGTCCGCACCGTCGCCCACCAGACGGCGCCGGAAGATCCCGGCCCCGGCTCGACGGACGACACCGACGAGCGACGCGTCAGCAGTCTCGAGTGGGCGGTCAGCGCTGCGGGCAGCATCGGCGTCCAGGCAATGCGTGCGGGCCGCGACGTCGGACTGATCGCCGACACCCAGCAGGCAATCCCCGCCCAGCAGGGCACTGTCGCCTTAACGAGCGCCCGGGCCCAGTTCGCCGACGCAGACCAGCTCTCGACGTACCTGGCCACCGTGCACGAATCGCCGGCACCCGACCTCACCCGCATCTCGGACTTGATCCGCACCGCTGCACACGATTCCACGCTCATTGCCGTGCTCGGCCGACTCGGTACCGACGACATCCGGCTGCTCTGCGGCGCTCAACCCCGCGGGCGGACGACGCCCGCGCTTGCCCTCCTGCTGGACGTCGACACCTGGGTCGGCCGAACATCCGCGGTCGGGCGGCCGTCAGCGGCCGAGGCCGCCGGTGCCGTGCTGCGCTCGTCGGGATGGCGCGTCCAGGTCGTGCCACACGGTATGGCGCTGCCCCATGCGTGGCAGTTGCTCATGGCCGGGGTGGGCTCGGCAGCCCGGGCGGCGGCTGCGCGATGACCGCCACCGCGTACACCCGCCCGCCATCGCGGTCCCCCGCGCCGCCGTCGCGTCCGCCACGCGCTGGTCTGCAGCCGGCTGTCCGGCGGACCGCACAGGCTCTGCTCGGCGCTGCCCTTGGCATGGTCCCGCTGAAGGGCATCTTCAGCGACTGGAGCTGGCTGGCCGACGTCTGGATCAGCATGTTGATCACGCTGGGCCCCGCGCTGTGGCTGCGGCGGCGCCGGCCGCCGAGCGCGCTCGACATCTGGCCGGGCATCCTGCTGCTGGTCCCGTGGCTGACCCTGCGTTTCCTGCCCGACCACGCGCTGGCCGGGTTCATCCCGACGCGCGGTACCGCGGGCGACATCTCCACCGCGCTGCGCGCTCTGCACGACACCACGTCGAACTCCGTCGCCCCGATCCACAGCACCATTGCGGTCAAGCTGGTCCTCTGCGCGCTGCTCGGGTTGCTGGCCGCGCTCGTCGATCTGATCGCCGTCGTGGGACGTCGCGGCGCCCTGGCCGGAGTGCCTCTGCTCGTCGTCTACACGGTGTCGGGCGCCGTGCCGCGCGAGCCGGTGTCATGGGTGTGGTTTCTCTTCTCGGCGGTCGGTTTCCTGCTGCTGTTAGGAGTAGACGCCGGTGACGAACTCGATAGGTGGGGGCGCCGCTTCCGCGGATCGCGTCGAACAAGCACGAGCGTGCGCTGGTCGGTGTCGACACCGCGCATCGTCGTTGTCGCGCTCGTCCTGGCTGTGTTGGCCCCGCTCGCGGTGCCCGGGCAGTCGCGCAACCTCATCGCCAACGCCTTTCACGGCAACGGGGGCGGTAGCGACGTAGGCGGGTTCGGCGGCTCGGGAGGTGGGTCGATCAGCCCGTTCGCAGCCCTCAAAGGCCAGCTGATCCAGCCGACTCCCTACCCCATGGCCGACGTGCACATCACCGGTGGCGGCACGACGCAACCGTTCTACCTGCGCGTCAACGTGCTCGAGGACTACACCGGCAAGGGCTTCCAGGTGGGTAGCCACGGCAACGAGCTGCCGGTCGAGGGCAACGACTTCCCGACCCAGCCCTACGGCGGTGGCGCCGAGAACAGCGTTCAGATGCAGGCTCGGATCAAGATCACCGGGCTCTCCGGCAACGCGCCCGTCTTCTCGCTGCCGACCTCGATCACCGGGCTCGACGGAGGCACCTGGGCGCCGAAAGACCAGATCCTGCTCGGCGCAAAGGTCAGCAAGGGCCAGACGTACGTAGAGAATTTCGCTCAGCCCACGCCGACGGCCAACCAGCTCACGGCAGCAACCGGGGCCCCCGGGGCCGCGCTGGCCGAGAATCTGCAACTGCCGGCCAATTTCCCGAGCTTCGTCCATGACCTGGTCGAGCGCCTGACCAAGAATGAGTCCAGCCCCTACGCGCAGGCCCGGGCCATCAACGACTACTTCACCGATGCGTCGAACGGCTTCGCCTACGACCTGAAGACCGAGGAGGGCGATTCGGGCTCGGCGCTCGTCGACTTCCTAAAGAACAAGCGCGGTTTCTGTCAGCAGTACGCCGCTGCCATGGCCGTCATGCTGCGCGACGCCAAGGTGCCGGCACGGGTCGTGCTCGGCTACATGCACGACCCGACCGACGCCGACGGCGACTTCACGGTCACCAGTGCCGAGGCACACTCCTGGGTGGAGGCCTACTTCAGCGGCGTCGGCTGGATTCCGTTCGACCCGACGCCCGCCTCGGGCCTCGTCGGCGGGAGCAAGACCGACCTGCCGTGGGCGCCGCACTCCTACGCCTCGGGCACCGACAGCGACGCCTTGCCGAAGGCCAATACAAGCGGCGCGACGTCCTCCTCGGCGGCGCCGAGCACGTCGGCCGCCGCCTCGAGCGCCGGCACGGCGAACCCGGCGGGTGCGGGGTCGGGCTCGATCTCGTTGCAGCCGCTGTGGTGGGGGATCGGCACCCTGCTGATCCTGGCTCTGTTCTTGACGCCCGCCGGCGTGCGCGCGGGGCGACGCCGGCAGCGCTTCGCCCGCGCCCGCCGCGACGGCAACGCCGACCCGCTCTGGGCGGAGCTGTCGGATACCGCGGTCGATCTCGGCTACGTCTGGTCGCCCGCGCGTTCGCCGCGCCAGGTGGCCGGCTGGCTCGGCACGGCCGCCGGCGAATCGGCGGGCTCGCTGCATGAGCTGGCCGCCGCTGTCGAGCGCAGCCGTTACTCCGGACCGGCCACGGGAGCCACCGACGAGCCGACCCTCGAGCGCGGGCTGCGCGAGGTCACCAACAACCTGCGCGCCGGGCGGAGCACCAGCACCCGGGTGCGTTCAGTCTTCTGGCCGGCCTCGCTGGGCTGGGGCCGGCGACGCGGCCGCACGGACTGAGCACGCAGTCCAGACGGGACGACAACTGACAGTCGGCAACTGACAGCGGGTCTGGGCCATCTCTCGCCCGGCCCTGCTGTCAGTCGAAGACGACGAGACTCAGTTCTCGTCGAAGCGCTTGCGAAGCCGATCTTCCATCCGGTTACGCAGCCCCGACTGTCGCTGCGGGGTGTTGTTGGGGCGCTGAGCGCTGGACACGTCGTCCGGGGTACCGGACCGGTCGCGTCCGCGCAGCAGTTGCACCCCGTAACCGGTGGAACCGACGAGCATCACGAACCCGATGACGCTGAGCACGATGATCTGGAAGACCAGCCCGACAAGGACCAGCCCCAGTCCGACGATCGCGCCCAGAATGCACAGCGCGAGCGATCGTCGAGTGCGTGATCGCCGCCGCGCGGAACGAACCGACGCCGCAAACTTGGGGTCTTCGGCGTACAGGGCCTGCTCGATTTCATCGAGCAGTCGCTGCTCGTGCTCGGAGAGCGGCACCGGGCCCTCCTTCGTTGCCGTGACCGAATGGACTACGGCGGAAACTGGTCTGAATAACGTGTGTGTACCCGCGCTGACGGCGGATACACCATCAAGCATACGAGCCGAATCGCCCGTTCGAAAGTTACGGAGCGGGTGAATCCGATGGGTGTCGTTCGCGGGGACGGTACCGATCGGCCGAACTGACCGCTTCAGGTTGGTCGAGGGCACCGCGGGGCATCAGCGACCCGGCGGTCACCGCAGCGGCACCGAACCGTGAACGGGCCGCGTCAACCGCTTGATCTGCACGGATTCGTGCTGATTCGCCCTGATTTGTTGGGCCGGGACGCGCCAGATCGAAGCTGAGTTGCTCTGGCGCCTCGGCCGCCTCGCGGAGGTTCTCACACTTCACTCCGACCAGCCGGATCCGCGGCTGATCCAGATCTAGACCCCGGTACAGGTCCGCGGCTGTCCGGAAGATCTCACCGGTCGAGGCCGTCCAGGACGGCAGCGTGCGCACTCGGGTGATCGTGCGGAAGTCCGCAAATCGGATCTTGATCCCGACCGTGCGAGCCACGAAGCCGCGGGACCGGACCCGGGTGCCGACCTCCTCGGCCAGGCGTAGCAGCTCGCGCCGGACGTCCTGCTCCAGGACGAGATCGATGTCGAGGGTGCGGTCGGCGCTGATCGACTTCTCGACCTCGTCCGGCTCGACCGGGCGCGGATCGTGCCCGGCGGCCAGCGCCGACAGCTGCTCGGAGGCCGCGGCGCCGACCGCCCGGCGCAGGGTGTCGACGGGGGTCGCGGCAAGGTCGGCGACCGTGCGCAGCCCGAGCCGGTGCAGCGATTCGGCCGTGCGCTCGCCGACGCCCCAGAGTGCCGTGACGGGCAGCGGGTGCAGGAATTCGAGCACCCGCGCGGCCGGCACCACCAACAGGCCGTCGGGTTTGCACCGGGCCGAGGCCAGCTTGGCCACGAACTTGGTGGGCGCCACCCCGACGGAGCAGGTGAGCTCGAGCTCCGCTGCGACCCTCGCGCGGATGGCCGCAGCGATGGCGCCGGGTCGACCGTGCAGGCGCATGGCGCCGGAGACGTCGAGGAAGGCCTCGTCCAGCGAGAGCGGCTGCACGAGCGGGGTCACGTCGCGCAAGATCGCCATGACATGGTCGGAGGCGGCGGAGTACGCCGCGCGATCGGGCGGCAGCACCACCGCATGCGGACAACGACGCAGCGCCTGGCTCATGGGCATTGCACTGCGGATGCCGTACTTGCGCGCCTCGTAGGAGGCCGCGGCGACGACACCGCGGTGGCCGCCGCCGACGACGACCGGTCGGTTACGCAGCTCTGGGCGCCGCTTGATCTCGACGCTGGCGTAGAAGGCGTCCATGTCGACGTGCAGCATGGGGCAGCCCGCGTCGTCGCCGTCGTAGGTGCCGGCCGTGCGGGGCAGGTCGGCGCTGCGTCCCATCGCTGACGCTCAGCTGGACGGTCGGCGGATGAGCAGGTGGATGCGAGCGGCGAGATCTGCGAACGGGGCGCGGTCGGCCGCCTCGGCGTCGAGGTCGGCCAGCGCCTGACGGGCACCTGGTGAGTCGAGTGCCGCACCCGGCACGAGGTCGGAGAAGACCCCGATGCCGTGCCGAGCGAAGACGCTGAGCCCGGCCGCCGCGCACAGCGCGTCGACGGTGTCGGGGCCGACCGCGTCGCCCGCCTTATCGAGCCCGCGCAGTTCGCGCAGCGCCTGGGCCGGCTCACCGGCCAGGGCCCGGGCGAGGACGGAGGCCAACGGGTTGCCGACAAGCACGCTGAGCAGGCCGCCGGGACGGACCGCAGCCACCATCGCTGCGAAGGTGGCCGGCACGTCGTCGACGGCGTCGAGGATGCCGTGCGCCAGTACGGCATCGAACGTGCGGCCGGCGAACAGCTCGGCCAGCCGTTCGACGTCACCGGCGTAGGCGTGCACCAGCGATGACACGCCGGCCTCGTCGGCACGCAACCGCAAGGTGGACAGCGCGTCGGCGCTGATGTCGAGCACCGTGACATCGCACCCGGCAGACGCCAGCGGAACAGCGTAGGTACCGCTGCCTCCGCCGCAGTCGAGCACCGACACAGCTCCCGGCACCGACACAGCTCCCGGCGCCGACGGGGCCGGAACAACGTCCGTCAGGGCCTCGCCCAGCAGTCGGGACACCAGCCTGACGCGTCCAGGTGCCGAACGCAGACCGGCGTGCTCGCCGGAGCCGGCTTCGGTGGGCACGCTGATCACACTAGAGAGGCTAGCCGCGGGCAACGACATCGTTCGCAGCTCGCGCCACGGGTGGGCACTTACGCCGCGAGCAGCCCGAGCGAGTCTTCGACGAGGGCCAGGAATTCGCGGGCGGCGCGCACCTGATCGTCGGCCGTTCGTGGGCTGACCGCCGACCAGGAGCCGGCCTCAACTGCGGCCCGGGCCTGCGCCCCGGCGGCGAAGAAGGTGGCCCACTCGGCGTACTCGGGCGCAACCTTGTCGAGCAGCACCCACACGCTCATCAACCGACGCCGGGTACTGGCCGGTCGGCCCCGCTGGGCGGCCACCGCAGCGGCCGTGCGCAGGGCGGAGAGGTGGGCGAGGCGGAAGCGCTCGCCAGCATCGTCGGCGTGCTCGGCATCCTCGAGCACGGTGCGGGCCTGCGTGAGCAGTCCGAATGCAGAACCCCGTGAGGGGGTGAGCAAGTCAGCCATGACAACCTCCGGTACGACCTGGTTCGATATTAGCTCAGAAATAGAACGCGCGCATCCCTGCGGTTGTTCCCGAGGTTCGACGGGAGGTCTGACACTTTTCGATAGTGTCGATATCGGTGCCGGTTGACGTTCCGAGGGTCAGGCCAGGACGTCCACCACCGCGCCGACCACGACCACGGCGGGTGCGCTGAGACCGGCCTCGCGAGCGGCCGCCGCAATGCCGTCAAGCCGGGCCCGCACCACCTGCTGGTGTTCGCTGGCTGCGCGGTGCACCACGGCGGCAGGGGTCGACGCCGGCCGGCCGTGCTCAATCAATGCATCGGCGATGAGGTGCAGTCGATCCATGGCCATCAGAATCACCAGGGTGCCGGCGTTGACGGCCAGACCCGGCCAGTCGACGCCCTGGTCGGCCGGGCGCCCCGGGTCGAGATGCCCGGACACGACGGTGAAGTCGGCTGCTAACCCGCGGTGGGTCAGTGGGATGCCGGCCAGCGCCGGGGCGGCGAGAGCCGAGCTGATCCCCGGCACCACCGTCACCGGCACGCCGGCGGCGAGGCATGCGAGCCACTCCTCGCCGCCGCGGCCGAACACGAACGGGTCGCCGCCCTTGAGCCGCACGACCCGCTTGCCGGCCAGCGCCCGGTCGACGAGCACGTCGTTGATCTCGGATTGCGTCAGGTTGTGCCGATGGGCGGACTTGCCGCAATCGATGACCTCGACGCTGTCAGGCAGTGCATCGAGCAGCTGCCGGGGGGCGAGGCGATCGACGACGACGACATCGGCGTCGGACACCAGACGCTGACCGAGCACGGTGATTAATTCAGGATCCCCCGGGCCACCGCCGACGAGCGCCACCGAACCGGCGGCCGGCCGCCTGTGCGCCCGCAGCGGTAGGTCACCGGCGGCCAGCGCCGCGGAGATCGCATCCCGCAGCGCGCGGGTCCGCGCAGGGTCGTCGCCACCGTTGACGGCGATGGTCACGTCGCCATGGCGGGCCACCGCAGGCGTGCGCGCCGAGCCCTCCCCCGCGTTGTCGGCTCGTACGCAAAACACCCGCCGGGCCGCGGCCGCGTCCGACACGGCGGCGTTGACGCCCGGGTCGTCGGTGCACGCCACGGCGAGCCACGCGCCGTCGAGATCACGAGCGGCAAAGGGTCGCTCGTGCACGGTCACGCCCGCAAGCCGCACTGCGTCGTCGACCTCCGGTGCGATCACCACGATGTCGGCATGAGCGTCGACCAGACCACGGACCCGGCGGGTGGCGACGCGGCCGGCGCCGACCACCACGACCCGTCGCCCGGTGACGTCGAGCAGCATCGGGTACCCAGGCACCTGACCATTGTCGCGGCCCACCCCGCCTCGTGCTGTCCGCAGCCCCTCGTGTGGGATCATGGCCTGGTGGTTTCGTCTGCTCGTGGCTGACGCAACGCCGCCACATCGATCTCCTCCGGGTGACCACCGCGGGCTGTTGAGCACCCGACGGCCGATGTCCTTTCACCCAGACATACATAGCCGTCAGCTCCCCGCACGTCACCGACCGTCGAAGGGAACGCCGCATGCCGGCGCGAGAGAACGCAACTCGTAGTACGAAGCCCAAGCGGGGGCAGGGTCAGTGGGCCCTCGGCTACCGCGAACCGTTGAACAAGAACGAGCAGGTCAAGAGGGACGACGACGCGCTGCATGTCCGCCAGCGCATCCTCGACATCTATTCGGTCCGGGGCTTCGACAGCATCGACCCCGCCGACCTGCGCAACCGCTTCCGCTGGATGGGCCTCTACACCCAGCGCAAGGAGGGCATCCCCGGCGGTAAGACAGCAACCCTCGAACCGGAGGAACTCGAGGCCGCATTCTTCATGCTGCGGGTGCGCATCGACGGCGGCGCGCTGACGAGTGAGCAGCTGCGGGTCGTCGCCGGCATCTCGACCGAGTTCGGACGCGACGTCGCCGACGTCAGCGACCGGCAGAACGTTCAGCTGCACTGGATCCGCATCGAGGACGTCCCCGAGATCTGGCGTCGGCTCGAGGCCGTCGGCCTGTCGACGACCGAGGCCTGCGGCGACTGCCCGCGCGTCATGCTCGGCTGCCCGCTCGAGGGCATTGCCCACGACTCGGTCATCGACGCGGCCCCGCTCCTGCAGGCGACGGTCGAGAAGTACATCGGCGACCCGGCGTTCTCGAACCTGCCGCGCAAGTTCAAGACGTCCATCTCGGGGTGCGCACGGCATTGCACGAATCACGAGATCAACGACGTCTCTTTCGTGGGCGTCGTAGGGCCCGACGGCCAACCCGGTTTCGACCTGTGGGTCGGCGGCGGGCTGTCGACGAACCCGCGCTTCGCCGAGCGGGTCGGTGTGTTCGTGCGCCCCGACGAGGTCAGTGATGTGTGGGCCGCCGTCGTCTCGGTGTTCCGCGACTACGGCTACCGGCGGCAGCGCAACCACGCGCGGTTGAAGTTCCTGATCGCGGACTGGGGCGTCGAGAAATTCCGGGAAGTTCTCGAGCAGGAGTACTTGCACCGCGCGCTCCCGGACGGCCCGGCCCCAGCCGCATCGCCGAACCACCGTGACCACATCGGCGTCGAGGAGCAGACGGACGGGCGCGTCGCCGTCGGCGGAATCACCAAGTCCGGTCGCACGTCCGGCACCGCGCTGCACGGGCTGGCCGAGGTCGCCGATCGCTACAGCGCCGGCCAGGGCCAGATCCGGTTGACCGCGCAGCAGGGCGTCGTCGTGCTCAACGTTGCGCCTGCGGACAGCGAGGCCGTCGTCGGCGAACTGGGCGAGCTCGGCTACACGGTGCGCCCGTCGGCGTTCGGGCGGGGCGCCATGGCATGCACCGGTATCGAGTTCTGCAAGCTCGCCCTCGTCGAGACCAAGCAGCGATCCAACGAGATCCGGATCGAGATGGAGAAGCGGATGCCCGACTTCGACACCCCGATCACGATCAACGTCAACGGCTGCCCGAACTCGTGCGCTCGTTTTCAGGTCGCCGACATCGGGTTCAAGGGCATGGTCACCCGCGGCGCCGACGGCGGGTTCGACGAGACCTTCCAAGTGCACCTCGGCGGGCAGCTGGGCACAGACGCGGAATTTGGCCGCAAGTTCCGGGGTTTGAAGGTGACAGCAGAGCAAGCGCCCGAGTACATCGAGCGCGTGCTTCGCGGTTACCTCGAGCGCCGTGAAGGAGGCGAACCGTTCGCGACCTACGTGTCGCGGGCGGATGAAGCATGGTTGCTCTGACGACACGCGATGAGATGAAGGCGCTGGCCGAGAAGGCGGGCGACGAGCTCGAGGGCGCCACCGCCCTCGAGATCCTGGGCTGGGCCGACGAGCAGTTCGGGCCGTCGTGGGCGGTGGCCTCGTCGATGGCCGACACAGTCCTTCCGTCGCTGGCTGCGAAGGTGCGTCCGGGCGTCGACGTGCTCTTCCTCGACACCGGTTACCACTTCGCCGAGACGCTGGGCACCCGCGACGCCGCCGCCGCGACGCTGCCGGTCACGATCCGCACCGTCCTGCCCCATCAGACGGTGGCCGAGCAGGACGCCTCGTTTGGCGCCCGGCTGTACGAACGCAACCCCGATCAGTGCTGCGCGCTGCGCAAGGTGATGCCGCTGCGCAAGGCGCTCAAGGACTACGGCGCCTGGGCCTCCGGGTTGCGCCGCGACGAAGCGTCGACCCGCGCCGGCGTGAAGGTGGTCGAGTGGGACGACAGCCGCGGCATGGTCAAGCTGAACCCGATCGCGGCCTGGACGCAGGACGACATCGACCGCTACATCGTCGACAACGGTGTGCTCGTCAACCCTCTGCTGTTCGACGGCTACGGCTCGGTCGGCTGCGCGCCGTGCACGCGGCGCATCGCACCGGGCGAGGACGCGCGCGCCGGGCGCTGGGCCGGCAGCGGCAAGATCGAGTGCGGCATCCACTGACACCAGGCTGAGGGGTTCTCGTGGCTACTCGCGGATTCGTGGGCCGGCGTCGGCCCGAGCCGGCCGGCAAGCTGCCGCCCGGGCAGTACGACGTCGGCCGGGACTTTCCGGTCCTGACCGCCGAGGCAACACCGGTCGTCCGCCCCGACACCTGGACGCTCACCCTCGACGGCCTCGTCGGCAACGAGCACACCTGGACGTGGCAGGACCTGCACCAGCTGCCGGCGTCCGAGTACCGGGGCGACATCCACTGCGTTACGACGTGGTCGAAGTTCGACACCCGCTTCGGCGGGATCAGCCTGGACCTGCTGCTCGACGTCGTCGACCCGCTGCCCACCGCGACGCACGTCTTCGTCACTGCGACGACCGGCTACACGACCAACCTGCCGCTCGGTGAGCTCCGCGACGGCAAGGCCTGGGTGGTGTGGACGCACGAGGGGCAGCCACTCTCCCGCGAACACGGCGGCCCGGTGCGTCTGCTCGTCCCCCGGCTGTACTTCTGGAAGAGCGCCAAGTGGGTCACCAAGCTGACGCTGCTCGACCACGACCAGCAGGGGTTCTGGGAGCGCAACGGCTACCACGACCTCGGCGACCCGTGGCTCGAGCAGCGCTATCAGGGTGACTGAGCTCGATTCTGACGAGCAGTCTCGCGGGCTGCGTCGGGCCCCCGCGGGCGGCTGGCGCACGGCCGTCGTGCGCGAGGTCTCGCACCCCACGCGCTTCGGGGTGCGGCTGCGCCTCGACGTCCCCGACCGCGTCGACCACTGGCCCGGGCAGCACTACGTCATCCGGCTGACCGCCGAGGACGGTTACACCGCACAACGCTCGTACTCGATCGCGTCCGACCCCGCCGACCCGCTGCTCGAATTCTGGATCGAGCGGCTCGCCGACGGCGAGGTCTCCGGCTATCTTGCCGACGTCGTCGAGCCGGGCGACGAGCTCGAGATCCGCGGCCCGATCGGCGGCTGGTTCGTGTGGACGGCCACCGAGCCGATGCTCGGCGTGGCAGGCGGCTCAGGGGTGGTGCCGATCGTGTCGATGCTGCGGCACGCGGTGCGCGTCGGACGGCCAGAACTCGTCCGGCTCGCGGTGTCCGCGCGCACGCTCGCCGAGCTGCCCTACGCCGACGAGTTCACCGCAGCCGGCGCACTCCTCGTGCTGTCCCGTGCGGACTCCCCCAGCGGCCGAGCGGCCGCACGGATTGCCGGCGCGGAACTCGCGGCGCTGGTACCGCCGAGCGGACCGTGCCTGGTGTGCGGCTCGACGGCCTTCACCGGCGCCGCAGTACGCCTGCTCACCGAGTGCGGTGTCGACGTGCACCGCATCCGGATCGAGAGTTTCGGCCCGAGCGGCTGACGCGGCCGACACTCAGGATGCGGCGTCGGCCAGCACGCGGCGGGCCACCGCGACGCGATCGGCGCAGCGGTCCGGCATCGTCCGCCAGTAGTACGGGAACGTCATCACGGCGATCGCCAGCGCCCACGCGCGACCCCGCAGCCAGCTCAATTCGTCGACGTCGACGGCGGCCCGGAACACAGCACGCTGACCGGCATCGAATAATGCCCACGCGGCAATCAGGTCGACCGTCGGGTCGCCGACGCAGATAGCGCTGAATGTCGTCGTCGATCGCGGCCAGCGGCCCGGCGCGGTACCCCCACAACTGCGGGTCGTGCAACGCGGCGTCAGGGACGGGCAGCTCCCGCAGTGTGCGGACCATCGCCGCCAGATCGCGGGCGAACTCCTCCGGGCTACCGGCTCGAAACGCCTGGTCGGGGGCGTGCCCGTCGAGCCACCGCACGATGGACCATCGCTCCGGGTAGCCGAAGCCAGGTTCCCCGACGGCCACGATCTCCGGGACGGCGACGGGCAGCCCGGCGGCAACGTGCGGTAGCCAGCGGACCTCCTTCGTCACCATGGCCGAACCGCCCGGCTGACGCGGGAGCCGCACCAGCAGGTCGCCGCCCAACCGGAACAATGCATTGTCCGATCCGGACGCACCCAGTCGGCTTACCGGTCGGTCGGCAAAGGCAGGAACCTCCCGGGTGATGAGAGCTCGGACCAATCGATCGTCGATCCTGAGCTCGTTCGGGTGCAGTGACACCGTCCCATCCCATCTGATGGGCTGCTGAGCGGTCACGCCGGGCGCTAGGTTGCGCCGTGTGCATCCCAACTGCGTCGCCGTCGACGGGATTCTGACGGCCGCAGGTGTCCCCGGCCGGGTGCGTGTGCTCGACGAGGCCGCGCCGACCGCGGCCGCGGCGGCAACCCTCGTCGGCGTCGAGGTCGGCGCGATCGCCAACTCGCTGGTCTTCGCCACCGTCGAGGACGAACCCCTGCTCGTGCTGACGAGCGGCGCGCACCGCTTCGACACCGGCAAGGTCGCCGCGCTCGGCGGCACGACGGCGCTGCACCGCGCCAGCCCGGATTTCGTCCACGCCGCCACCGGCCGGCGCATCGGCGGGGTCGCACCCGTCGGTCACCCGGCCCCACTGCGGACCGTCGTCGATGTCGCCCTGCGCGAGTTCGACGTTGTCTGGGCGGCCGGTGGCATCCCGCACGCCGTCTTCCCGACCACCTTCGCCGAGCTCGTGGCGCTGACCGGTGGAGCGCCGGCTGAGGTCGCCTGAACCCCGGTTGCTACGCATCGCCCGCCGAGTGGGGCACGATCGACCCATGCGCCCCGCCGATGTGCCCTCGGTCGGGGGCACCCACGTCGAGACGTGGAGCTCGGCGCAATTCCTGGCGCACCTCGACGACGCCATGCGTATCTACGTCGAGGCCATGCGCTATCCGAACCACACCGGGACCCAGCGTGCGGTCAGCGCCCGCAAGCACGCCGGGCTGTCGGGCTTCGCCTGCCGGGCCGCCGTCACCGAGGACGGCGAACTCGTCGGCTTCGGTTACGGCTACACGACGCGCCCGGGCCAGTGGTGGCACGACCTCGTGCGGCGGGCGCTTGTCCGTGAGGGGTCCGAGTCGTGGCTCGAGAATGCCTTCGAGCTGTCCGAGCTGCACGTCCTGCCTGGCTATCAAGGCTCAGGTATCGGGCGGCAGGTGCTGGCGGAGCTGGCCGGTTCCCTGCCGCACACCGCCATGCTGCTGTCAACGCCGGACTCCGACACCCGCGCGTTCCGGCTCTACCGCGATACCGGCTTCGTCGACCTGGCCCGCAACTACCTGTTCCCGGGGGACGGGCGGCCGTTCGCGGTGCTCGGCGCGCGGCTCCCGCTGCTTGTCAAACCCGGGTAGGGATTGACAGCTCGGCCATGACCTCGCGGGTGGCTTTCGAGAAGTTCATGGTGATGAAGTGCAGGCCCGGCGCGCCCTCGTCGAGCAAACGCTGCGCCAGCGCGATGCCTTGGGTGATACCCAATGCCCGGACAGCAGGCGCATCGTCGTGGACGGCCTCGAACTGCGTGAGCAGGTGGGCCGGGAACGGTGCGCCGGACAACTGTTCGGACCGGTGGATGGTGCTCATGGTCGTCACCGGCATGACGCCCGGGATGATCGGGGTGTCGCAGCCGGCCGCGGCGACGCGGTCGCGCAGCCGCAGGTAGTCGTCGGCGTCGAACACCATTTGGGTGATGGCGTAGTCGGCCCCGGCCTTGCACTTGGCGACCAGCATCTGGGTGTCGGCCTCGACCGATGCCGACCGCGGGTGCTTGTACGGGAAGGCTGCGACGCCGACGCAGAAGTCTCCTGCGTTGGCGATCAGTTCTACGAGCTCGGAGGCGTACTCGACGCCGTCGGTGTGCTTGCGCCACTCACCGTTGACGTCGCCCGGCGGGTCGCCCCGCAGCGCCAGCAGATTGTTGATACCGCCGGCGGCGAGCCGTCCGACGATGCCGCGCAGCTCGCTGACGGAATGGTCGACGGCGGTCAGGTGCGCCACCGGGGTGAGGGTGGTGTCCTGGGCGATGCGTTCCGTGACCGCGATCGTGTTGTCGCGCGTCGAACCACCGGCTCCGTAGGTCACCGACACGAACGAGGGCCGCAGCGGCTCGAGCTCGCGGATCGTCTTCCAGATCCGCCGCTCGTCCGCAGGCGTCTTGGGCGGCATGAACTCGAACGAGATCGTGGGGCCGGGCTCGGCCAGGCAGTCCCGAACGGTGCGCATGGGATGAGGATAATGACAGGGTGCGAATCACGGTGGCCGCCACGAGGGAACAGGACGCCGCCGGGATAGAGGGCGCGGCGCTGCGCAGCAGCTACACCCGCTGCCGGGCGCTGGCCGCCGAGCACGGCAAGACGTTCCATCTGGCCACCCTTCTGCTGCCGGCGGCGAAGCGACCGTTCGTGCACGCCCTGTACGGCTTCGCCCGGCACGTCGATGACATCGTCGACGTCACGCCTCTGCTCACCGACGCCGAGCGGGCCGAGCGGCTGACGCGATGGAGCGAGGAATTCCTCCTCGACCTGGACTGGGGTGAGACCTCCGATCCGATCAGCCGCGCGCTGCTCGACACCGTGGCGCGCTGGTCGATCCCGCACAGCTACTTCGCCGACTTCCTCGACTCGATGCGCATGGACCTCACCATCCGCAGCTACCCCACCTACGACGACCTGCGCACCTACATGTGGGGTTCAGCGGCGGTGATCGGGTTGCAGATGGTGCCGCTGCTCGGTCGGCGCGACGAGGACGTGCGATGGGACGTCATCGAGGCGCATGCCATCGACCTCGGGCTCGCCTTCCAGATGACGAACTTCCTGCGCGACGTCGCCGAGGACCTGCGCCGTGGCCGGATCTACCTGCCCCAGGAGACGCTCGACATGTTCGGCGTTGACGCCGACCGGCTGCGCCGCGGCGTGGTCGACGAGTCCATTCGCAACCTGCTGGCCTTCGAGATCGAGCGGACGCGGGGGCTGTACGCCGCGGCTGCGCCGGGTATCGAGCTGGTGCACCCGACCTCGCAGGACTGCCTGCGGGCCGCGTTGACGCTGTACTCCGAGATCCTGGCCGAGATCGAGCAGGCCGATTACGACGTCTTCTCGACCCGGCTTCGGGTCGGTCAACGGCGTCGCGCGACGGTCGGGCTCAACGCCCTGCGCGGCGCGGTGCGGGCTCGGCGCGGGACACAGACGAGCGTCCCGCCCTTACCCACAGCGTCAAGGTGAGCAGGATCAGCGCGAAGCCGAAGAACAGATCCTCGATGGGAGCGTAAGCGATGTGCACGCCGATGATCTGGTTATGCCGGTAGCGCACGATCCCCAACCCGGTCAGCAGACCGTTCACCACAAGCTGGAAGAACACCATGATCGCGTACGCGGTCCAGAACGCCTTGCGCAACAGCAGTCGCGTGCGAACGACGACGAGGTCGAGCAGGGCCGCGATGCCGACCCCGAGCAGCGCCGCGAGCGTGTACGTCACTGCTCGTCCCCGATGAGCCAGTGCGGTTTGCGGACCCGCACCGCCTCCAGCGTGAGCACGGCGCACACGGGAATGACGAGGAAGAACAAGAGTTCTTCGAGCGGCAGCGACCCCGGCAACGTGACGCCGACGAGGTAGGCGCTGTCGTAGTGCCATGCGCCGGCCCGGATCTCGAGCACATCCCATACGACGAAGACGGCGGCGACCGGCAGCACCGTCAGAGCCAGGCGCCGCCTTTGCCGGTAGACGCCGACGTGCAGCACCACCTCGAGCGGGGCGGTGCCGAACAGGCAGGCGGCCAGGATGGCCAGATAGATGAGATGCACGGCTGGTCAGAAGCCGGCGACCTGGGCACGTCGCTTGACCTCGGTGCCGCGGTTCTCACGCAGGGCCTGGATCGGCGTGCCGGGCAACGAGTCGTCCTCGCGCGCCAGCCAGTCGAGGATCTCCTCGTCGGCGTAGCGGGCGTCGCGCAGCAGCGTGATCACCGCGGGCAGGGACTTCACCACCCCACCGTCGATGATCATGTCGGCCGGCACCCCGCGTCGGCCGGTCTCAGGATCGCGGCCGGCGACGAGGTCCCCGTCGCGGATCAGTTGGGTGACCCTGGTGACCCGGCAGCCGAGCGCAAGGGCTGCCTCGTCGAATGTCAGCAGGTCCATGCCCCCAGCCTGCCAGAGCGCTTCGAGGGAATCCGGTGGCGGGCTGCCCTGGCCCCCGCCCGGCGATCGGGTCAGCGGCGGGCGAGCAGCACCAAGGTCGAGTACTCGACGGTTAACGTCCCGCCCAGCTCGTCGACGGCGTCGCCGAGCGCCGACAGCAGCTCGGTCCTGGCCGGTTCGGCCAGCAGCTGGTGATCGCTGAACGTGACCAGCAGGTCGAGCCACTCTGCGCGGGTGTAGGTCTGCAGCCAGTCGTAGCGCCGTTCGCAGCTGTCGGTGAAGCCGGCGGCCTCCAGGCCCGGCCGGGCGTGCTCGGCTGACCTCGACCCGCGACTGGCGAGACCGTTCATGCGCCCGAGCAGGATCGGCGCGTGCCACTCGTAGACGGCGTCGAAGCGCTCCCGCAGCTCCGGCGCGATCGCATGGACATTCCAGAACAGCGCGACGGTGCCATCCGGGCGGAGCACCCGGAACGCCTTGTGGGCACCGGCGTAGGGATCGACCCAGTGCCACGCCTGCGCGCTCGTCACCAGGTCGAACGTGCGCCCGCGGTCGTCCCACTCCTCGAATGGACAGACCTCGACCTCGACGCCGTGCGTGCGCGCGACCGCCGCCATGCCCGGGTCGACCTCGACACCCAGTACCCGCATGCCCCGCGCGGCCAGTTGCACCGCCGCCTTGCCCGTCCCGCAACCGACATCGAGGACCTCGGTACCCCCGAGGGTGGCCAGCTCGTCGAACAACGCGGCGGGATATGCCGGCCGGGCCCGGTCGTACTGCTCGGCGATCGCGCCGAAGGACTCGGCGCGCCGCCGATCGCGAAAGGCCCCGTCGCCTACTGGACTCGCCACGTGTCCTCCGGCGGTTCGGGTGAGCGCATCCGGTCGTCGTCGGTGAGGATCTTGCCGCCGCCGAGCGAGGTCACCACTCCGCGCGGGAACGCCGCCCGCGCCCCGGCGCGACGGATGTCGTCCGCGGGCAGGGGCGTCGCCGACGCCACCAGCACGATGTTGCCGAAGCGACGCCGTTTTACGACCGACGGGTCGGCAACGACAAGGAGTTCCGGGAGCACCTGGCGAGCGGTCTCGACGACCCGCGCCGCGTAGCGCAGCGGCGGCCCGTCGGCGAGGTTGGCGAGCAGCACGCCGGTCGGCTTCAAAACCCGCGCCACGTCCGTCAGGAACTCCAGCGTCGTCAACTCGGGCGGCACGCGGCCGCCGTGGAACGCATCCAACACTATGACGTCAGCGCTCCCGTCCTTGAGCGTTTCAACGCCGGCGCGACCGTCGGCCGCCCGCACCCGGATTCGCGCGCCGCGCGGGAACGGCAGCCGGGCGCGGACGAGCTCGGTGACCGTGGTGTCGGGTTCCAGGACGATCTGCGGCGACCCGGGCCTGGTGACCGCCACCCACCGGGCCAAGGTGCAGGCACCACCGCCGATGTGGGTGACGGCAAGTGGCCCGTCGGGCAGCGCGGCGAGCACGTCCGCGAAACTCTCGACGTAGTCGAAGTCCAGGAAAGTGGGGTCCTCGAGGTCGACGTACGACTGCCGCACGCGGTCGATGAGCAGCAGGTAACCGCCAGGTCGGTTGAGGTCCTCGAGCAGTTCGACGCGGCTCGACTGTCCGTCTGGTTCGTCCACCGCCGGCTCCACGTCGGCCAGGGTACGGCCGGGTCTTCTTACCAAACGGTGAGCACACGCGGAGCGTCCTACGAACATTAGCCGCGACGCCAGTAGAATCGCCGCGTGCAGACGGCGACCGCAGATCCTCTGGTCGGCCGCAAGCTCGAAGGTCGCTACCGCATCCTCGACCGCGTCGCGCGCGGCGGGATGTCCACGGTTTATGCGGCCGTCGACGAGCGGCTCGACCGCCTCGTCGCGGTCAAGGTCATGAACGCCGCGCTGTCCGCTGATCCCGCCTTCAGCGACCGCTTCGCCCGCGAGGCCCGCGCCGCCGCGCGACTCACCCACCTCAATGCCGTCTCGGTCTACGACCAGGGTCACGAGATCGCCGCCGACGGTCATCACGTGTTCCTCGTGATGGAGCTCATCGAGGGTCGCACCCTGCGCGAGCTGATCCATGAGCGCGGCAAGCTGGCGCCGGCCGAGGCCGTGTCGGTCATGGAACCGGTGCTCAGCGCGCTGGCCGCCGCACACCGCGCCGGCCTCGTCCACCGCGACGTCAAGCCCGAGAACATCCTGCTGTCCGACGAGAGCGTCGTGAAGGTGGCCGACTTCGGGCTGGCCCGCGCCGTCGAGACCGACCCGTCGTCCACCCGGACCGGGCTGATGATGGGCACCGTCGCCTACTGCCCGCCGGAGCAGCTGAGCAAAGGCAATGCCGACCCGCGCTCGGACGTCTACTCCGCAGGCATCGTGCTGTTCGAGCTTCTGACGGGGCACCCGCCGTACCGCGGCGACTCGGCGATGAATATCGCCTACCAGCACGTGCACAGCCGGGTGCCCGCACCGTCGTCGCGGGCGCGCGGCATCCCGGAGGAGATCGACGAGCTGGTAGTGGCCGCCACCGACAGCGACCCGTCCGGCCGCCCGTCCGATGCCGCCGCGTTCCTGGCCGAGCTCGCTGACGTGCGCACGCAACTGCGCCTTCCGGTCACTCCCATTCCCGCCCGCCAACGCCGCACCCCGCGCGTCGAGTACCGCGAGCCACGCCATCGCACCCCCACCGGACCGGCCGAGGCCACCACCGCCGCGCTGCGCGCCAACCCCGGACGGCACGACACCAGCGTCGTCCCCGACCGGCGCCCCGACGGGGACCCCGCACGCCGGCGGGGTCCTCGTGAGGAGAGCTCCCCGCCGCCGCCAGTCGTCATCCCGCCGCCCCGGCAGCGCACCCGCAAGCGTGGCCGGCGCCGGGGTCTGCTCGTCGTCCTGCTGATCATCGCGCTGGGCGCCGGCGCCTTCTTCGGCGCGAAAGCGTTCATCACCTGGCGCTTCGCGCACGTTCCCTCTGTCGCAACTCTGTCCCCGGACGCGGCCATCGCCAAGTTGAAGCACGCGGGTTACAAAGCCCGCATGCAACCCGGGCCGGTGTACAGCGAGACCATTTCCGCCGGACTGGTGATCAGCACCGATCCCCCGAGCGGCACGCGGCTGACCACCGGGCACACGGTGGTCATCACGCTGTCCGCGGGCGCGCACTACTACGCGGTGCCCAACGTCATGAACAAGACCCCGGACCAGGCCAAGGCGGCACTGCTCACGGCCGGCCGGCTGACCATCGCCCCGCAACCGAAGTTCAGCTACAGCGACACGGTGCCGGCCAACCTGGTCATCGGCACCACGCCCGCTGCCGGTACGAAGGTGCGCAGTGGGGTGATCGTCACCATCGTGGTGTCGCGAGGGCGGCCGACCGTCACGATCCCGAACATCGCCCCGAACACCCCGTTCGACGAGGCCAGGGCGGCGCTGCGCAAGGCCAACTTCAAGGTCGATCGCAGCGACGATTACAACGACACCGTGCCCGTCGGCGCGGTCGTCTCGATCAGCCCCACCGGCAGCGCGCTGAAGTTCAGCGTGGTCCACGTCGTGGTGTCCAAGGGCCCGCAGAACGTCAAGTTGCCCGCCATTGCCGTTGGCACGCCGTACTCAGTGGCCAAGGCGACGCTCGAGGGTCTGGGCCTCACGGTCGAGAACCGGCAGATCGGCGTCCGCCCGGATCCGGTGGTCTACTCCATGAACCCTGGAGCCGGCACGTTGGTGCTGGTGGGCTCACCCGTCGAACTCACCACGCTGTAGGCCGCAGCGGCCCCGTTCAGGGTTGCCAGTTGAAGTCGGTGCAGACGTAGCGGTTGTCCGCGGTCCGGACGAACGTGATGGTCAGGACGCCGCCGGACTTCTTGGCAACCATGCGGTACCGGGCGACTGCACCGGCGCCGTCGCCGCCGGTCAGGTCGGTGCCGGGAATGCCGAAGGACTCGCCGTACAGGACGGTCAGCCGGGGCCGGACCGTCTCTGTGGCGCACGCAGCGAAGATGTCCTTGTTGAAGTCCGAGGGCTCCTCGCCGGGCTGGACGAACTCGACCGCCGTGGTCAGGTGGATGACCGCACTCGAGGCCTTCTCGCCGACCGGGCAGTTCAGGTCCTTGTAACCGGTTGACGGTGTCGCGGACGTCCCGGACGTCGGCAACGCGGTTCCCGAACCGCCGGTGTCGCTCGTGGCGCCCGTCGCAGTGCTGGCCGTCGACTCGCCCGAGAAATCGCCGCTCGCCGAACCGTTGCTGCTCGGGAACCCGGTGACATTCGTTGCGCTGCCGCCACCTGGCGAAGGTGAACCCGAACCGCCGGCCTGCTTCTTGTCGTCGCCGCCGGAGGTCAGGACGACGATCAGCGTGACGACCAGAGCCACGACGATCACTGCGCTGGCAATGATCCAGACGAGCTTGTTGTTGTCGCCACCGGACTTCGGCGGTCCGCCGTACCCACCACCGCCATAGGGCGGCTGCTGGCTGTAACCCTGCTGGCCGTAGGGCTGTTGTCCGTAGGGCTGTTGTCCGTAGGGCTGCTGGCCGTAGGGCTGTTGTCCGTAGGGCTGCTGTCCGTACGGCTGCTGGCCGTAGGGCTGCTGTCCGTACGGCTGCTGTCCGTACGGCTGCTGGCCGTAGTCGCCGGGCTGCTCGGGCTGGCCCTGATTCGGATCGGGCTGCGGGTTCCAGCCGGGCTGCTCGGGCGGCTGAGACATCGGCTGGACTCCTGGAATCACATGTGGCTGGTGTGAATGCGGACGCTACCCCGAAGGTCGTTGCGCCACACCACAATGAGCTGGTCGCGCGGGCGGCCGCGGTCGGCGAGGCAGACCTCGATACCCTGCGGCCCATGGTGATCGTGATGGCTCCCGGCGCGACCGACAATGACATCGACACGGTGGTCGCCCACATCGAGGCCCATGACGGACAGGCGTTCGTCAGCCGCGGAGTGATGCGCACGATCATCGGCGTTGTCGGCACCGAGGCCGTGCTCGAGACACTCGGCGCCGAGGGGTTGCCCGGCGTCGCCGAGACGATGCGCATCACCGCGCCGTACAAGCTGGTCTCGGCGCAGAATCACGCGAAGCGCACCACGATCCGCGTCGGCGGGGTGCCCATCGGTCCTGACACGTTCACCCTCATCGCCGGCCCGTGCGCCGTCGAGACACCCGAGCAGACGCTCGAGTCGGCGCGGATGGCCAAGCGTGCCGGCGCGACCCTGCTGCGCGGCGGCGCCTACAAGCCGCGCACCTCGCCCTACGCGTTCCAGGGTCTCGGCGTCGACGGCCTGCGCATCCTGGCCGAGGTCCGCGACGAGGTCGGATTGCCGATCGTCACAGAGGTGGTCGATGCGACGAGTGTCGACGTCGTCTGCCAGTACGCCGACATGCTGCAGATCGGCACCCGCAACATGCAGAACTTCGGGCTGCTGCAGGCCGTCGGCTCGTCCGGCAAGCCCGTCATGCTCAAACGCGGACTGACCGCCACCTACGAGGAATGGCTGATGGCCGCCGAGTACATCGCCCAACGCGGCAATCTCGACATCGTGCTGTGCGAGCGAGGCGTTCGCTCCTTCGAGCCGGCCATCCGCAACATGCTCGACGTCTCCGCGGTGCCGATGATGCAGCGGCTCTCGCACCTGCCCGTCATCGTCGACCCGTCACACGCGGCCGGTCGCCGCGACCTCGTCGTCCCGCTGGCCCGCGCCGGCATGGCCGCCGGCGCTGACGGCGTCATGGTCGACGTCCACCCCACCCCCGAGACCGCGCTGTGCGACGGCGCCCAGGCACTGTTCGGCGACGTCCTCGACGAGCTGGCCAAGGCCGTCGTCACGATCCCGCCGGCCCTGGGCCGAACCTCGGCCGCCAATCTGGCCAGCTGACCTCGCCCTCGCTGATCAACAGCGCCGAAACGTCGTCGGACGACGTTTCGGCGCTGTTGATCACTGCTGTGGCGGTCCCCAGCCCTGTTGCGGACCGGCCTGCGGAGGACCGCCCGGCTGTGGACCACTCTGGCCGTACCCGCCGGGCTGTGGACCAGGCTGGCCGTAACCGCCCGGCTGCGGGCCACCCGGCGGGGGGCCGTAACCCGGGGGCGGGTAGTTGGCCGGCGGGCCGCCGTAACCACCACCGCCGTAGGGGTTGGCCAGCTCCTTCTTGTGCCGGCTGCGCTTGATCAGTCCGACGATGAGCAAGACGATCGCGGCGATCAGCAGCAGGACGCCACCGACGATCAGCAAGCCGCCCGCCGCGGTGCCTTTCGCGATGTCGCGGCCGAAGGCGAGCTGCGCCCCGGAGGGCAAGGTCTCCTCGGGCTGCACCAGGATCCGGTAGGTGCCCTCGGTCTTGGCGGTGAACTGCAGGGCGGCCGCTCCCTTGTGCCCACCGGTGTTGTAGGTCAACTTGTCGACCTTGTCGTCGCTGCGATTGCCGTAGGACTTGAAGGTGACTGCTTTGCCGCTCGGATCAGAGATCGCGACTCGGATGTTCGGGATCCGGTCGATGTCGCTGCTGACGTCGCTGGCTTCGTAGTAGCCGACCCACTTACCGGTGCCGTCGATCTTGATCATGCCCGTACCGCTGGAGATGGACACGCGCTGGAAGTCCTCGACCTTGCCGAGTGACTTCTTGGCCAGCACGACACCGCCGATGACGAACAGAATCACGGCGAGGACGAAGAAGATGATCGCCAGCCGCAGCGGGGTGCGACCGCGCAGTTTCGGCTTGCCGGAGCCCTGGTCGCCGGGGTTGCCCGGGCCCGGGTAGGCGGGCTGGTTGGGGTATGCCGAGTAGGTCATGCGCCAGAGTGTGCCCTGTCACCGGCCCGGCGCGAAGCAGGAGAGCGGAGCGTCGGTGTTTGTTCATCGTCCGAGCAGCGGCGCAAGAACCGATATCGCCCGTTCCGTACCGGCGTCGTCGACGTCGAGGTGAGTCACGATGCGCAGGACGCGCGGACCGAGTGCCGACACGAGCACGCCCTCCTCGGCGGCCTTGCTCGCGAGGTCTGCGGCGTCGGTGACAGGTAGCACCACGATGTTGGTGTCGACGGTGGCCGGGTCTACGCCCAGCGCCTCGGCGAGGTGGCGCGCACGCAGGTGGTCGTCGGCGAGCCGTTCGAGGTGGTGATCGAGCGCGTACCGGCCGGCCGCGGCCAGAATGCCGACCTGCCGCATGCCACCGCCGTAGCGCTTGCGCCACACCCGAGCCTCGGCGATGCGGTCGGCCGAGGCCACGAGCACCGACCCGACCGGTGCCCCGAGCCCTTTCGACAAGCACACCGAGACGGTGTCGAACGGCCCGGCCAGCTCGGCGAGCGGCGTGCCGGTGGCAACGTGGGTGTTCCACAGCCGGGCGCCGTCGAGGTGCAGCCCCAGACCGTTGTCGCGAGCCAGGCTTTCTACTGCTGCGAGGCGGTCGGCCGGTTGCACGGTGCCACCGCCGAAGTTGTGCGAGTTCTCGACCGCGACAGCCGCGGTGGACACCTGGTACGGCCCCGCATTCGGCGCGATGATCTCGGCGATCGCGGCCGGGTCGAGCAAGCCGCGAGTGGCCTTCCACGTGCGGAAGGTGATGCCCGAGAACACTGCGGCCGCGCCCAGCTCGGCGCGAGCAATGTGCGCGAGCGAGTCGCACACGATCTCCTGGCCCGGCGGGCACAGCAGGCGCAGCCCGAGCTGGTTGCCCAGCGAACCGGTCGGCACGAACAGGCCGGCCTCGTGACCGAGTAACTCGGCCGTCCGTCGCTCGAGCTCGTTGACGGTCGGGTCCTCGCCGTAGACGTCGTCACCCACCGGCGCGTCGGCCATGGCCGCGCGCATCGCGGGCGTCGGGCGGGTGACGGTGTCCGACCGCAGGTCGACGACCGGGTTCACGCGCCGTCCCTCCGACGTCGCTCCGCGACCAGTCGCTCGGCGACCCGGAAGGCCAGCTCTAGCGATTGTTCGATGTTCAACCGCGGGTCGCACGCCGTCTCGTAGCGCCGGCCGAGGTCGGCGGCGGTGAGGTCGGCCGTGCCGCCGAGGCATTCGGTGACGTCGTCGCCGGTGAGCTCGACGTGCAGGCCACCCGGGTGGGTGCCCAGCTCGGCGTGCACGTCGAAGAAGCCGTCGACCTCGTCGATGATGCGGTCCAGATGCCGGGTCTTGACGCCGTCGGCGGTCTCCTCGGTGTTGCCGTGCATCGGGTCGCAGTGCCAGACGACGAGGTGGCCGGTGGACGTCACCTTCTCGACGATCGCCGGCAGGACGTCGCGGACCTTGGCGTTCGACATCCGGCTGATCAGCGTGAGCCGACCCGGTTCGTTGTCCGGGTCGAGTCGCTCGACGAGTTCGGCGGCGAATTCCGGGCTGGTTGTGGGGCCGAGTTTCACGCCGATCGGATTCGCGATGCGCGAGACGAAGTCGAGGTGCGCGCCGTCCATCTGGCGGGTGCGCTCGCCTACCCACACGAAGTGCGCAGACAAGTCGTAGGCGCGGCCGTCCTCGACCCGGGTCAGGGCGCGCTCGTACTCGAGGATCAAAGCTTCGTGCGACGCATAGAGCTCGACGCCCTCGAGTGCGGCGTCGTGCACGCCGCAGGCCCGCATGAACCGCACGGCACGGTCGATCTCGCCGGCCAGCTTCTCATAGCGGGCGCCGGTGTCGGTGCTGCGGGCAAAGGCGGCGTTCCAGGCGTGCACGCGGTCGAGCGAGGCCAACCCGCCGCCGGCGTAGGCCCGCAGCAGGTTCAGCGTGGACGCTGCGGTGGAGTAGGCGCGCAGGATGCGTCGCGGGTCGGGGGTGCGGTCGCCCGTGAGGTCATTGACCATGTCGCCGCGGTAGGACACCCGCCCGGTGGCGTCGATGTCCGACGAACGCGGTTTGGCGTACTGCCCGGCAATCCGGCCGAGCTTGACCACCGGCATCGAGGCGCCGTAGGTCAGCACCACCGCCATCTGCAACAGGACGCGCGCCTTGCCGGCGATATCGGCCTGCGAACTCGTCAGGAACGTCTCGGCGCAATCGCCACCCTGCAGCAGGAATGCCTCACCCCGCGCAACGTCGCCCAGCCGGGCGCGCAACTGGTCGACCTCGGAGGCGACGACGAGCGGCGGCATGCCTGCGAGGGTCAGCGCGACCTCGCGCAACGCGACCTCGTCGGGCCAATTCGGCTGTTGCGCCGCGGGCCGGGTGCGCCAGGCGTCGAGGCCCAGATCATCGGGGTCGGCGGGGTCGATGCTGAGGTCGGGCAACACGCTGCTCACGCCCTCACTCCGTTCGGGCGGCAAAGCGCCGATGCCGACTTGTTCGCTCCGCAGGCGTCGCTCACCCCTACAGCGTAGGCGTGGCCGCACCTCCACCGCCTTGGCGCCTGTTCTGGTCGTCGACGGGCTGATTCCTGCGACCACTGCGGGCGCCAAGCGGGGGTTAGCGTTCAGGGCATGACGGACGACTTCCATCCGGACCTTCCGCCGCACGCACCACTGCGGCACGTCCCGGCCGCGGACCTCGACAAAGGCACCGCGCAGACCCCGGGGATGCGCCGGCTCGCAGCGATCAGTCACGAGTCGGTCGGGTCGAACGAGCTGTGGATGGGTCAGACGCACGTCGGCCCTGCGCAGCGTTCGGGCGACCACCATCACGGCGAAGCCGAGACCGCGATCTATGTCGTGAGCGGCAAGCCCGAGTTCGTCTTCCTGGATGCAACCTCGGGCGACGAAGTTCGCCTGCAGCCGCAATCCGGGGACTACGTATTCGTCCCGCCGTTCACCCCGCACCGTGAGGAGAACAACGATCCCGACGTCGAGGCGGTGGTGGTCATCGCGCGCAGCACGCAGGAGGCGATCGTGGTGAACCTGCCGTCGTTGCGGGGATGACCGGCCGCGACCGCGATCAGGACGGCCGGGCGCGCAACGCTCGTCCGCGCGACGGCCTGGGTCGCCCGCTGCCCTACGGGGAGGTAGGCGTCCCCCGGGAGCCCGAGGGGGTTCGCCGCAGCCCCGACGAGACCCTGGCTGCAGCCCAGGACCTGCTGGACCACGGGCGCCCGTTCCACGCCCACGAGGTGTTCGAGGACGCCTGGAAGACCGGGGACGACGCCGACGTCGGACTGTGGCAGGCCCTGGCTCAACTCGCGGTCGGGGTCACGCACCGACTGCGTGGCAACGAGGTGGGGGCTGCCCGATTGCTGGAGCGGGCGGCCACCGGGTTGGAGCCGTACACCGACAACCCGCCCCACGGCATCGATGCCACCGGCCTGCGCGCGTGGGCACTCGAGCCGGTCGGCCGGGACGTGCCCAGGCTTAGATGAGCGACGCTTACCGGAGCCCATCGAACAGGTCGTGCTCGGGCAGCGGCGCACTGGTCGTGTCGCGGACTCTGACGAACGTCTCGATGCCCATCAGCTCGGCCAGCCGCTCGACGCCCAGCTTGAGGAAGATGATGTTCTCGGTCTGGCTGGCGTGCTCGGCGAGCGAGTCGTACTTCTGCTTGGCGAAGCCCTTGGTGTCGACCCAGGTCGTGACCTCGTCGTCGGGCAGGCCCATCTCGAATACAGGCGGCTCGTCGCTGGGTTCTTCGTCCCAGTCGACGCCGAGCTCGCGCATGACCCGGCCGAACTCCTCGAACTGCGTGCGGGGCACCGTCGTCCAATAGACCTTCGCCGGCGACTCGGCAGTGTCGAGCAGGTCGAGCGCGGCGACCGTGATGCGGTGCGCCTGGATGTGGTCCGGATGGCCGTAGAAGCCGTTCTCGTCGTAGGTGACGACGACGTCCGGGCGGTAGCGGCGCATCAGATCGGCGAGCCGGGCCGCCGCCTCGTCGACCGGGATGCCCCAGAACGCCCCCGGCGCGGTGTTGGCGTCCCAGCCCATCATCCCGGAGTCGCCGTAGCCCAGCAGTTCGAGGTGGCTGACACCCAGGATCGCCGCGCTGCGTTCGAGCTCGTCGGCACGCGTCGCCACCACGGCCTGGGGATCGTGACCGTCCTCGCCGGGCTTGACGCCGCCGGGCCCGTCGCCGCACCGGCCGTCGGTGCAGGTGACGAGCACGGTACGGATGCCTTCCGCCGCGGCTTTCGCGAACACCCCTCCGGTGCCGGTGGCCTCGTCGTCGGGATGCGCGTGCACGGCCATGAGTGTGAGTTGGCGGGTCATGGGGCCAACCCTAGGGAGCCGGAACCAGTCCCGGCGGCAGCGGTTCACCGTGGACGACGTGCAGTCGCTGGGTGGGGCGGGTCAGCGCAACGTAGAGGTCGTTCACCCCGCGCGGCGACTCGACAACGATCGCCGCCGGCTCGACGAGCACGACACCGTCGAACTCCAGGCCCTTGGCCGCAGCCACGGTGAGCACCGAGACCGGCGACTCGAGGGCATCGGTGCTGGCCGTGACCACCCCCGCGGGCAACGCGGCGCGCACCGCAGCGGCGACACCGGCGTGCGCGGCCCGCGACGTGATCACGGCCAGCGTGCCCTCGCCGGCGCGGCGGTGCTCGTCGGCCACGATGTCGGTCAATTGTGCCGACGTCGCGAGGTCGCCGTCGACGCGGGTGAACTGCGGTTCATCGCGCCCGATCCGCGCTGACGTCGGCGCCCGCACACTGGAGCCGCCGGCCGCGAGCACCGCCGCGGCGAGATCCATCACCTGCTCGGGCGTGCGGTAGTTGACGGTCAGCTCGGCCAAGCGCCAGCGGTCACCGACGTAAGGCTCGAGAACGTCGGCCCACGCGGTGGCACCGGCCGCCGAACCCGTCTGGGCGATGTCGCCGACGATGGTGAACGAGCGCGCCGGGCACACCCGCATCAACAGGCGCCAGGCCATCGGCGACAGCTCCTGGGCCTCGTCGACGACGACGTGACCATACGTCCAGGTACGGTCGGCGCCCGCACGCTCGGCCACGCTGCCCAGCGACCAGCTGCCGCCGTAACGGTTCGCGAGCTCCTCGGCCGTGCCGAACTCGGCCCCGCCGAAGGTGTCCTGTACCTGTTCCGCGTAGGCGATCTCGGCCTTGCGGTCGGCCTCGGCACGCAGCTGCTCGGCCTCGTCGGCGGAGTCGTCCTCGCCGAGCAACTCGGCCGCCTCGTCGAGCAGGGGCACGTCGGCCGCTGTCCACGGCGCGCTGCGATCACGGTGCAGCAGCTCCCGTTCCTCCCGGGTCAGGCTGCGGCCGGCCGCCTCGCCCAGCGTGGCCGGGTTTGCGTAAAGGTCGCGCAGCAGGCGCTGCGGGGTGATCGGCATCCAGAGCAGGTTGACCTCGCGCCGCACGTCCGGGGACTCGAGCAGCTCGGCCTGCAGGGTGGCACGGTTGTCGTCGTCGACCTCGGTGCCGCGGGCCGTCGCCAGCGCTCGGGCGAGGCTGCGCAACACATGTTGGACGAACGTCTTGCGGGCGAGGTTGTGCGGCGCTCGGCTGCGGCGGGCGACCTCACGAGCTTCCCGGACGTAGCGCGGCTGCAGGCGGATCGTGGTGCCGTCGACGTCCATCGCCCGGCCGGTGCTGATCATGCGCTGACGTCGTTCGACCGCGTGCTTGAGCACGGTCGCCATCCGCAGGTCGCCCTTGACGGCGACGACCTCGGGGGCCTCGGTAGCGGTGGCGACGATGCCGGGGTACAGCTCGCCGGGGGTGGACATGACCACGGCGTCGGCCTCGCCGAGGGCGGGCAGCACCTGGTCGATGTAGCGCAGGAACACCCGGTTCGGGCCGATGACGAGCACGCCGGAACGGGCGATGCGCTCGCGGTTGGCGTAGAGCAGGAAGGCAGCCCGGTGCAACGCGACGGCCGTCTTGCCGGTGCCCGGGCCGCCCTGCACGACCAGCACGCCGGCCAATGGCGCGCGGATCACCTCGTCCTGGTCGGCCTGGATGGTGGCCACGATGTCGCGCATCCGGCCGCTGCGCGCGGCGTCGAGGCTGGCGAACAACGCGCCTTGGCCGACCACGACATGATTGCCCTCGACGCCCGAGGCCTCGAAGCCCTCGAGGTCGAGCACCTCGTCCTGGACGTCGGTGACCCGGCGCTTGGAGATGCTGATCTGCCGTCGCCGCAGTACGCCCTCGGGCCGGGCCGCAGTGGCCTGGTAGAACGGCTCCGCCGCAGGCGCCCGCCAGTCGACGAGCAGCTCGTGTCGCGCCTCGTCGGACATCCCGATGCGCCCGACGTAGCGGCGCTGCCCAGTGGCCAGGTCCAACCGCCCGAAGCACAGCCGGTTCTCGACGTCGATCAGCGTGCGGACGCGCTGGCCGTACAGGCGCATGAACGCGTCGCGTTCGCTGCGCGCGCCAGGCGTGCCGACCGTGGCGCTCCGCGCGGTGCGGTCCAGAGCGAGCCGGGCCTGCTCGCGCAGCTCGTCGAGCTGGACGTAGAGCCGGTCGACGTACTCGGCCTCGGCCGCGATCTCACGAGCGCGCAGCGACTCCCCTGCCGACTCCCCCGCCCGGGTCGAATCGTCAGGCACGCTGATTGTTGCTCCTCATGAGGGCGTCAACCCTACCGAGCGGTAGCTGCGCACCCGCAGGCACGATGGGCGGATGCCCCTCGTCGACGAGCTGGCCGCTGCCGGCGTCGGTCCCGGGCGGCTGCTGGGCGTCGCAATCGCCGATGAGGTGGGCCTCGCGGCCGGCGGGCAGCGGTGGAACGCGTCGGTCGATGACCTGGCCGGCGTCGACGCCGCACTGCACCCCCGCTGGACGTGGTGGGGTCGGTCGACCGCTGTGGTGGGACTGCGCCTCAGCGCCTGCTGGGACGTCGCGGCGGTGCACCGGCTCCTCGTCGGCGGGGTGGCCGACGAGCCCGCTCTTGTCTGGGCCACGACGTTCGGGCTAGCCCTGGACGGATTGCCGGCCGACGGTCAGCTCGATTTCGTCAACGCCGGTACTGCCGACGGCGACGAGGACGACCCCGTGCGCCCCGACGGGTACGTGCGCCCCGACTGGGTCGGCGACGGGTGGCACCGCGACGTCGACCGGCCGGCGCGCTGGGCCGAGGTGGCGGTGCGCTGCGCGGAGCGCCAGCGCGCACAGCTCGACGCCCTGGACGCCGGCGGCGACCCCGTGCTGACGGCGTGGTCGGAGTCCGCTGCCGAGCTGCTGTGCGCCGAGTTGGAGGTCGAGGGGCTCCCCATCGACGTCGACGTCGCGGACGAGTTGATCACTGCGATCGCCGGGCCGCGCCCGCGCGACGAGGCCGACGCGACCCGACTGCGCGCAGAGCGCGATCGACGGGTCACGCAGTGGGCCCGCGACGTCGACCTGCGCAACCCGGGCGAGGTCCGCGAGCTGCTTGCCCGCATCGGGGTGGACGTGCCGGACACCCGCTCGTGGCGCCTGGAACCGCTGCGCGACTCACATCCGCTCGTCGCCGCACTGCTCGACTGGCGCAAGGCCGAGCGCGTTGCCACCACCTACGGGCACAGCTGGCTCGCGGCGCACGTGCGCGACGGCCGCCTGCGCGGGCGGTGGAGCGGCAGTGACGGCGCCGCCGGTCGGATGACCGCGCAGGCCGGCCTGCACAACCTGCCCGCCGAGCTGCGGCCGGCCGTCGTGGCCGAACCCGGCCACGCGTTCGTGCGCGCCGACCTCGGACAGATCGAACCCCGGGTGCTGGCCGTCGTGTCGGGGGACGCCGAGCTGGCCCGCGCAGGCGCGGCCGACGACCTGTACGCGCCCGTCGCGCAGCGGCTCGGCGTCGAACGGTCGGTGGCCAAGGTGGCCGTGCTGGCCGCCATGTACGGGCAGACGTCGGGCACGGCCGGCGAAGCGCTGCGCGGACTGCACCGCGGCTACCCGGTGGCGATGCGCTACCTCGACGATGCCTACGAACGGGGCCGGGCCGGTCGCGACGTGCGGACGCACGGCGGGCGCTTGGTGCGGATGCCCGCCCTCGGAACAGGCCTGGACGAGTCAGGCGTACGCGCCGCGCAGGGTGGCCGTGGCCGTTATGCGCGCAACGCCCTCGTCCAGGGTGCCGCGGCGGAATTCTTCAAGATGTGGGCGGTCACAGTGCGAGCCCGGCTGGCCCCACTCGACGCACGCATCGTGCTGTGCCTGCACGACGAATTACTCGTCCACGTCGCCACTGCCGACGCCGACGAGGCGGCCGCACTGCTTCGTTCGTGTCTTGACGAGACCGCGCAGCGGTGGCAACGCGAACGCACAGCCGTGCGTTTCGTGGCTGACATCTCGACCATTCAGCGGTGGTCGCAGGCCAAGGCATAACTCTTGGAGTAGCTGTAATTCAGTGTGCGGCCGCGAAAGCGTCAGAGATTTCCTGGCTGATCCGGCCACGGTCCGAGACCTCGAAACCGTTGTCCCTCGCCCAGGCGCGGATTGCAGGCAAATTCTGGCGACGCGACGCCGCGCCGGACGAGGCCCGCCGGCGGGGGGCGCGAGCCCTTCTTGCGTGCTCGACGTAAGGCTTCAACGCCTTCTCGAGCGCCGTCTTGTTCTTCTTGCTCAGGTCGATTTCGTAGTTGGTTCCCTCGAAGCTGAACGACACGGTCCCCGCCGCGGAACCTCCGTCGATGTCGTCGATGAACTCGGTTGTCGTAACTATTTTCTTGGCCATACCCAGAATAGTGTCGAGCGACGGTTTGAAAAGTCAAACCCGACGCGCGCGCTGGGTTGAAAAACAATACCCCAGCCGCGCTTCTCATAGGTGACCTGAAAGGAGTTTCGTGCGGACCGAAGAAGCTTTGGTCGAGGAGACGTGGGCCGCAGTGGCCGGCGACGCTGCGCGCCCCGACGTGACCGTGAGTGGTGCGCGCGACATCCTGCCCGCGACGCTGCCCACCGGCGCGGCCGCCACCGCAGCAGTGGTGACGGCACTGGCGGCGGCCGCGGCCCTGACGAACGGTCGCGCCGCCTTCGCCACCGATCGCGGGCACATCTCGGACGCTGTGCGCAGTGAACGGGTTGTTCGGACCGACGGTCAATCGACTGGCGCCACGTTCGCGCCGCTGTCGCGGTTCTGGCGAACAGCAGACGGGTTCATGCGCACCCACGCCAATTACCCGTGGCATCGGGACGCCTTGTTGCGAGCCCTCGACCTGTCCATCGAGGCTCGCGTCGACGCGGTAGCAAGCGAGATCGGCCAACGCGTCGCCATCGACATCGAGGAACGGGTGTTCGCCGAAGGCGGCATTGCCGCGCGGGTACGCGAGGAACGCGAATGGCAACAGCACCCACAGGGCGCGGCGGTGTGCGCCGAACCGCTTGTCGGACACGCCATTGTCGGCCCTGCCGGATCGAGAATGCGGTCACACGTCGGGATGCCGGCCGACGGTATCCGCGTGCTCGATCTCACGCGCGTGATTGCCGGCCCGGTGTGCACTCGCTTCCTGGGCGCACTCGGGGCAGACGTACTTCGCATCGATCCGCCCGACCACCACGACATACCACCAGGTATGTTCGCAGACACTCTGCTGGGAAAGCGCAGCGCCGTTCTCGACCTCACCCGGTATACCGACCGGTTGCATGCCCTGCTCGACCACGCCGACGTGTTGGTCTGCGGTTACCGGCCCGGCGCGCTCGACCGTTTCGGGCTCACCGACGAGGATCTCGCCGAACGACACCCCGGGGCGCTGCCAACTGCTCGACCACGGCACCGGCTACCTGGCCGCCGCGGCCGTCCTGGACGGCCTGCGCCGCCAGGACGCCGAGGGTGGCACGGTCGTGCGTCGCCTCTCGCTGGCGCGCACCGCCGCCTGGCTGCTGGCCGCGCCCCCGGGACCCCGCGGCTGTGCCGGCGCCGGTCGCGGCAGCAGGCGAGGCCTGGACGGTGCGCGTCGGCCCGGTGACCGCGGTGGCCCCACCCGGCAGCGTCGACGGGCAGCCGTTGCGCTGGTCCGCGCCGCCGGCCCGCTTCCTCGCCGACGATCCGATCTGGACCTAACCGCGCGGGATCACGGGGCGGCGAAGCCGGCGATCAACGCAGCCATCCGCTCGGGCAGCTCGACGAGCGGCGAATGCCCGCTCTCTGCGAGGATCTCGACCCGCGCACCGGCCGCGCGGTACCGCGGTGCCGAACGCGCTCCGTAGAAGTGGTCGCGTTCCCCCAGGATGACGAGCGTCGCCTTGCCGCTGTCGCGCACCTGGGCGTCGAGCGGGCGGCGCGCCATCCGCGCGCGCCGCTTGGTCAGCACGACCCGGAACATGCCCGGTGTCAGCGCGCGGAAGTCAGCAACAGCCTGCGCCGCGAGCTGGCGTTGGGTCGGCCGGACCCGACCCACGACAGCGCTCAATCCCATCGCCAGCGGCACCGCGGACCGGTACATCGCCGCGCCGAGGACGGGCAGCGTCATCAACCGGTTGCCGCGCGGCAGGACCGCGTCGGAGTAGTCCGGGGCCTGAGTGACGATCACCAGTCCGGTGACCCGGTCGTCGTTCTCGGCCAGCTCGACGGCGACGTCGGCGCCGAAGGAATGACCGACCGCGACCGCGTCGTGCACGTCGAGCTGCTCGAGCACCGCGGCGACGGCCTGCGCCTGGACGGGCGCGTCGGCTGCTGCCCCGCCGGTCGAGCCGTGCCCCAGCAGGTCGACCCGGACGAGCCGGAAGGTGTCGGCCAGCAGGGGCACGACCAGGTCGTACCAGTGCAGCGACCCGCTGAACCCGTGCAGCAGGACCAGCACCCGCCCGTCGGCAGGCCCGTCCTCGCGCACGTGCACCAGACCCGCATATCCCGGAGTCTCGACGGTGAGCAGGGAGCCGCTGGGTGTTCGCACCCTCCCATTGTGTGACCCGCGGGCTACCGTCGAGGAAATGGTCAGGGCTTCGGCGGCCCACTGCCCGAAACCGGCGCCGACCCGGTCGCCATCGTGGAGCTGGCGAGCGAGGCCGAACCGAGGTTGCTGGCAAGTCAATCCGGCCGCCGGGTGTCGGTAAGCAATTGGATGACCAGCGCCGAGAACGTCCACCGCACCATCGATGCCGTCCGTCGAACAGTCAGTCACTCAGTCAGTCGATGATGACGTCAGCGATGACCGGCCAGTGATCGCTGGGTAGCCGGCCGCGGGGCCGGTCGTGCCCGATCCACGCCGACGCTGCGTGCACGCCGGGGCCGGTGAGGACGTAGTCGATGCGTTTGCGGTCGTGGGCGCCGGTGAACGCGTGCTCGGTGCCGCCGGCGTCGACGGGCAGCGTGTCGGTCCACCCCGCCGCGTGCAGCGCCTGCAGCGGCGCCGATGTCGGCACCGCGTTGAGGTCGCCGGTGATCACCCATGGACGGTCGTTCTCGGCTGCCAGCCACCCGGCGAGCAGGAGCGCACTCTCGCGGCGGGACTTGGGGCCGCGATGGTCGAAGTGCGTGTTGGCCACCCCGAGCACAGTGGCCTCGTGCCGCAGCCGCGCCAACGTCACGACGCGTGGGTGGCTCGCATCCCACCCGATCGAAGCGGCGACATCGGGGGTCTCGGACAACCAGCGGGTCTCGCTGGACTCGACGACCCAGCCATCGGGGGCCACGAGCACCGCGGCGCGCTCTCCCCCGCCGTCGGCGTCGCGTCCGTCACCGGCAACCGTCCAGGTGCTGAAGGCGCGGCGGACACCGCGCAACTGCCCCGGCCGGACCTCCTGCAGTCCGACGATGTCGGCGCTCACACCACGGATGGCGTCGAGGCAGGCCGGGCGCCGGAACCACCAGCGGTTCCATCCGTCGCGTCCCGCCGAGGTGCGGATGTTGAAGCTGGCGATCCGCACCTGCACGCTCATCCCCGCATCCTGCCCGCCACCGCCCGCCGGGTCCCGCACAGCGCCGGGGCTGTAAAGATGATCGTGGCGCTCCGCTGGAACGCCTCTCGCTGGAGGTGGTTCGGTGCGTACTCGACTGCTGGCAACGACGCTCGGCCTGGCCGCGGTCACGGTGCTCGCCGGCTGCTCCGGATCAAGCGGTAGATCGAAGACGTTCGCGGCGGGCACGACGCCGGCAAGCACGACAGCTGTCGCCCCGGCACCGTCCGCCGCGTCGTCGAGCGCCGCCACGCCAACCAGCGCGACG
The DNA here is from genome assembly GCF_964244045.1 of uncultured Jatrophihabitans sp. NCBI lineage: Bacteria > Bacillati > Actinomycetota > Actinomycetes > Jatrophihabitantales > Jatrophihabitantaceae > Jatrophihabitans > uncultured Jatrophihabitans sp. Next base: position 57,788 of record NZ_CAXTHK010000004.1, read on the forward strand.
TTCCCGTCAGCGGCGGCGACACCGGCCCCGCAGTACTACGTCTCCCTCGGCGACTCCTATGCCGCCGGCTATCAGGGCATCGGACGCAACGAGGGCCGGACCACAACGAACGGCTTCGCGTACCAGGTCGTCACGAAAGCCAAGGCGAAGGGTTACGACTACCGGCTCGTCAATTTCGGGTGCGCCGGAGCGACCACGCAGACGATGCTCTCGAGCGCAGGCTGCCGGCGTGGCTTCACCGGCCCCGGCGCCCCGCAGTACTCGACTACCCAGACCGCAGCCGCAGTGGCATTCATGAAGGCGCATCGCGGGCATATCGCGCTCGTTACCGTGTCGATCGGCGGCAACGACGTCATCCCCTGCGGCGTGCGCAGCGATGCCCTCAGCTGCCTGACGACCAGCATCGGGAAGGCCCGCACCAACCTGAACTCGATCCTGCAGCAGGTGCGCGCCGCGGCCGGATCGAGCACCCGCATCGTCGGCACCACCTACCCCGACGTCCTGCTCGGCAACCTGCTGTCCAAGGACGCAAGCCTGCGCTCGCTGGCCTCGCTCTCGGTCACCGCCTTCAAGTCCCTGATCAACCCGCAGCTGCAGCAGGCCTACCAGGCGGTCGGCGGCCGCTTCGTCGACGTCACGGCAGCATTCGGCAGCTACGGTTCGCTGACACAGACCACGTCGTTGCCCCCGTACGGCAACATCCCGGTGCCGACGGCCAAGATCTGCTCGCTGACGTTCTACTGCGCGTACCAGGACATCCACCCGCGCACGCCCGGTTACGCGATCATCGCCGACCTGGTCACCGCCACCCTGCCCCGTCAGTGAGCGACGCCTGCGGAGCGAACGGGCGGCATGGCGCCTCTGGCGGCCCGAACGGAGTGAGGGCGTGAGCGACGCCTGCGGAGCGAACCGGCGACATGGCGCCTTCGGCGGCCCGAACGGAGTGAGGGCGTGAGCGACGCCTGCGGAGCGAACCGGCGGCATGGCGCCTTCGGCGGCCCGAACGGAGTGAGGGCGTGAGCGACGCCTGCGGAGCGAACCGGCGGCATGGCGCCTTCGGCGGCCCGAACGGAGTGAGGGCGTGACGTCCGCCTATTCACGGTTGGCGCGGGCCGGCACGCTCTCTGGCCCTGGCCGTCGACACGGCGGTGGGCGCCGCGACGAACGCCGACGCCGATGCTTTTGCCGACGCGCTCGTGGACGTGCACAAGCTCGACCGCGAGCAATTACTGGTCCTGCTCGGCACCGCTACCCAGGAGCTACTGGAGCGCGCCGCCCCGGACGGCCTGGACGCCGAGGAGGCCGAACGCATCCTGCGCGGCTGCCTGCACGCGGCAGCGCCCTGGTACGACGCGCTCGACGGCACCGCCCTGCTGCACGCATTCACCGCCGGCGTGGGTGTCGGCGAACCCGACGACGGTGACGACGCCGTCGCGCGGCCGTCGCCCGACGCGGTCCTGGCGCACGGCCTGCTGCTGGTCGCGTACCTGAGTTCGACGACCGAGACCCCCCTGCCCGAGGTGCTCGACCACGCGTTGGGCGAGCTGCGGCGCGCCCAGACGATCGAGATGCCGTAGTCGAGCAGTAGTTTGCTTCTGTGCAGACCGTCTCGCTCACCATCGAGCAGTCATGGGGTCTGGCCGGCGCGCTCATGGGCGCCGGGGCGGTGCTGGCCGTCGTCCCCAATCGGCACGCCCGGACCGTCGGCGCGTTCGCGCGTGAGATCTCGATCATCGGTTTCCTGTACGGGTTGTGGCACTACGTCGGCACCCTCGCCGCGGCCGGCACGACCGGTGCCTCCGCCCATGCGCGCACCATCGAACGGATCGAGCGCGACCTGCACCTACCGTCCGAGCGGTGGACCCAGCACCTGGTGCTGGGCCACCCGCTCGTCGTGCAGGCCGCCAATCTCTACTACGCGACGATGCACTTCACCGGCATGCTGCTGTTCCTGCTCTGGCTGTTCGTACGACACCGGGATCGGTACCGCCCGATCCGCCAGGTGATGGCCTGGACCACGCTGGCCTGCCTGCTCGTCCAGCTGATCCCGGTGGCTCCCCCGCGGATGATGCCAGGCGTCGTCGACACCGCGCTGCGCTACAACCAGTCCGTCTACAGCAACGGACTGGCTGCCGACCAGCTGTCCTCCATGCCGTCGGTGCACGTCGCTTGGGCCGTGCTCGTGGGCTGGTACGTGTGGCGGGTCAGCCCGAGCCGCTGGCGCTGGATCGGCCCGGCGCACGCGGTGCTGACGGTGCTCATCGTCGTCGTCACCGGCAACCACTACTGGCTCGACGGCATCGTTGCCGCGCTGCTGCTGGCGGCCTGCGCCTGGGGGGTGGCCGGCATCCAGGCCGCGTGGCGGTTGCTGCGCGCGCGACTCGTCCGCTCGTCAGAGCCGTACCTGACGCTCGTATAACTCCTCGTAGTGCGGCCGGCTGCGTTCGACGGCCGCGCGGGCAGGGCCGGGCAGGTCGACGGCGGCCCGCGGCCGGTGCGGCGCCCACACGCCGTCGGAATCGCGCGGCCCGGCCGGGCAGGTCAGCATCGCGTCAGTGAAAGCAACGCCGACGTGCTCGCACAGCCAGCGCAGGTGTCCTTCGGGGTTGCGCAGGAAGTCGGCAGCGTCGATCACCGGGACGTCCGCACCCAGCAGGTCGGCGAGCTTTCTCTGCTGCACCAACCCGATGTCCTCGGCCACGACGTCCGCGCGCGAGCGCACGTACGACGCCACCACCTCGGCCGGGTCGCGGACGAGCAGGACGTTCGTGAGCTCGGCGATCCAGTCCCGTGGCAACTCGGGGGATCAGGTGGTGGGTCATGTGCTTCTGGTAGTAGACGCCGTTGGTTGGGGCTACCAGGTCATCCACGACGGCCCGCCAGTCCGTGGTGCCGGCCGCGATCACGTCCTCGCGGCCGGGATGGTTCAGGCCCGTCCGGTCGAGGTAATCGTCCGGCCGTCGACCGTGTGCACCGGCACGACGCCGGCGAACGTGCCGGTCACGAACGCCTCGTCGGCGCTATAGACCTCGGTGAGGCTGAACGACTTCTCCCGCGCCGGGATGCCGGCGTCGCGCACACCCGCAGGACATTGCCGCGGGTGATGCCGCCCAGGCAGTACATGCCGCTCGACGTCCACACCTCGTCGCCGCGCACGACGAAGAAGTGCGTCGAGTTGCAGGTGGCGACGAACCCGTGCGGGTCGAGCATGAGCGCCTCGTCGGCACCGGCGGTGTAGGCCTGGATGCACGCGGTGATGTCGTTGAGCTTGCTGTGCGCGTTCAGCTTGGGGTCGAGGGCGACGCGCGGCGCACGTGCACGGTGAACAACGACAGGCCGCGTTCGACGGTGGCCGGCAGCGGGTCCTTCCACTCGGCGATGATCACAACGGTGGCCGGGCCGGCCGTCATCCGCGGGTCCTGGTGCGGCGTCGACTTCGGGCCGCGGGTGACCATCAACCGGATGTGCGCGCCGTCGCCGGTCATTGCATTGGCCCGCAGCGTGTTGTCGATGCGCTCGGCCATGTCGTCGCGGGTCATCCCGATGTCGAGCATGATCGCCGCCGCGCCCTCCCACAGCCGGTCGAAATGCAGGTCGAGGAACGCGGGCCGGCCGTCGGCCACCCGCAGGCCCCTCCGACACGCCGTCGCCCAGCACGAAGCCCGCGTCGAAGACGCTGACCACGGCCCGCTCGCGCGAAACGAGCTCGCCGTTGACCTTGATCAGGATCGTGGCGTTGCGCGGGTCGTGGAGGAAGTCGTGGGTGCCGTGAGCTGCAGTCATGCGACGGCGCAGCCGGAGCAGGTCACATGGACATGGCCTTTGGCGGCCGAAGCGAAGCGGAGGTCGATCATCCTGTCATCATGGCGTGGTGTCGGCCCGCTGTTGCGTCATCGCGTCGGCAGTGCTTGTCGCCGCGCTCAGCGCTGGCTGCTCCTCGACCCCGCAGCCTGCCAGGATCACGACCGCCGCCTCGTCGTCGCCCGCGACCGTCGCGACCCGATCAATGACCAAACGGGCGAAACCCGCACCGTCGACCGTGGTGTCGGCCCGGGCACGACGAGCCGGGCTCGTCGAGATCCACAGCGTCGTGCCCGACGCGATCGTCGATCTGCGGTACACGACGAGCAACAACTTCACCCACGTCCGGCTGTATCCGAAGTCGGCGCGCTGCCTGGTGCACACCAGCATGCGCGCCGGCCTGCGTACTGCGGCGAAGCGGTTGCGGGCGCAGGGATACCGCCTGGTGTTCTGGGACTGCTACCGCCCGCACTCGGTCCAGGTACGGATGTTCCACATCGTGTCGAACCCGGAGTTCGTGGCCCGGCCGGGGCCGTACGCGCGCAGCCACGAGGCCGGCCGCTCGGTCGACGTCACCCTGTCGAAGGGCGAGCACCTGGTGAGCATGGGCACCGGCTTCGACAACTTCACCGCGCGGGCCCATGCGTACGCCACCAGCGGGGTGAGCGTGACGGCGCGAGCACACCGCCGGGTGTTGCGGATGGCGATGGCCGCCGGTGGCCTCACCGTCTACGTCGGCGAGTGGTGGCACTTCGACGGCCCCGGCGCGGACACGCCGCGGCCGATCCTCGGTGCACCGCTGCACTGAGGACCTATCCGGGTAAGCCGTACGACGAGAACCAGGCGAGAGGACGGCGGCGTGGACACCACCCAGCTCGAAAAGATCCGGTCCGGACGCGGCTTCTTCGCCGCCCTCGACCAGAGCGGCGGCAGCACCCCCAAGGCGCTGGCCGAGTACGGCATCGACGAGAGCCGCTACAGCAACGACGACCAGATGTTCGACCTCGTCCACCAGATGCGCACCCGCATCGTCACCGACCCTGCCTTCGACGGCGAGCACGTGCTGGCTGCGATCCTGTTCGAGCAGACGATGGACCGTGACGTGCACGGCGTCCCGACCGGCCACTATCTGTGGGACGAGAAGCAGGTCGTACCGATCCTCAAGGTCGACAAGGGCCTCGCCGACGAGGAGCACGGCGTCCAGCTCATGAAGCCCATCGACACCCTGGACGAGCTGCTCGAACGCGCGAACCAGCACGGCATGTTCGGCACCAAGATGCGTTCGGTGATCAAGGATGCCGACAAGGACGGCGTGGCTGCGATCGCCGATCAGCAGTTCGAGGTCGGCGCGCGCATCTCGGCCGCCGGGCTGGTGCCCATCCTCGAGCCGGAGGTCAGCATCACCAGCCCGCACAAGGCAGAAGCCGAGGCGCTGTTGCACGACGCCCTGCGCACCCGGATCGACGCACTGCCCGAGGACGCGGTGATCATGCTCAAGCTGAGCATCCCGACCCAGACCGGCCTGTACGCCGACCTCGCCGCCGACCCCCGCGTGTTGCAGGTACTTGCGCTGTCCGGCGGCTACGACCGCGACGAGGCGTGCGCCAAGCTGGTCGAGGACCACAGCATGATCGCCAGCTTCTCCCGCGCCCTGCTCGAGGGGATCAGCGACCAGCAGTCCGACGAGGAGTTCAGCGCGACGTTGGCTGCGTCGGTGCGCCAGATCTACGCCGCGTCGGTGCAGAAGGTCTCGCACGACTGAGGCGGGTCAGCGGACGTCGTAGGCGACTGCTGGTCGACGCCAACGCCAAGCAGGGATCAGTCAGCAGCGTTCCCTGCGCATTGGCGTGAGGCGCGGTGCCTACCCAGGTCGCGCCGACACCGCCGAAGCCAGCAATGTCCGTACCCAGTGACGATGTTGACAGTAAACGGGGCCCGCCGATACCTGGCAGGACGCGCAGTATGCACCGCTGGGCGCTTCAGTCCTCTGCCAGCTCCTTCAGATTCAGTAGCTGACGCCGCGCCATCACGAGGTCGCCCAGTGACACCGCCGGAGCCAGCAGGCGCCCGCGCGCCATAACGATCTTGAGCAGCAACCGGGTTTCGTCACCGCCCGGAACGAGGACGTACGACATCACCGCGCCGAGAATCGCGCCGGTGTACTGCTCCCCCGGCACGACTGACAGCACACGGCCGACCGGCCGGCCGGCAGTGGCCGTAAAGGCCTCCCCCGCCACCGGGTCGGGCAGCGCCCGCAGCTGCCGCGGTGAGCGCCGGCCGAGATTGTCGACCCAGTCGTAGGAATACGGCGCGAGCCGCAGCTGGATTACCCACGGCCAGACCAGCGAGGGCGCGGCCCCCACTGTGACACCGCGCCACGCCTGCAGGACCGGATCGGCAACGAACTCGTCGCACGGATAACGCCGCGCGACTTCCGCGTCGCTCACGCCCCAGCGATCACCCAGCACCAGACCGATGCTAGGGGTCCGACGTTGGCGGGCCGCAGGCCGTCGCCAATCGCGTACTCGGAGCTTTCGGTTCGGGCGGTGCGGTTCGGCTTCCCATCGGAGTGCGCGAAGAATGCCTGAGAGAAGGCAATTCGGGCCGGGTGATTCGAAGGGAAACGCGCGGGTAGCGACACGGTATGCGGCGCACACGCGACTGGCGCACATGACCATCAGCGACCACCGCACGGCGATGGCGAAGTTGAAGGCCGTCGCTAAGGCGGACGGTGTCACCCTTCCTGCCAAGCCCAACGCCCAGCAGCATGCGGCGGCGGCCACGGAGCTCACCGCGAAGCGCCCCGCCCTGACCTACTTCGAGCTGCAGGTCGCAGGGCACGAGCAGTCGATCGCGCAGACGAAGTACGAGATCAAGCGCGGGTCGAAAGCAAACGTGGTGGCCTACGCCAAGTACTACCTGCCGGTGGCCGAGATGCACCTGACGATGTCGAAGGCCTACCTGAAGCGTCTCGAGAACAGCTGACGCGACAGACCTGCTAGTTGTCCGCCCGTCGCGACCTCACCCGGGTAACGACGGGCGGACAACTCGCGTAGGGCGCTAACCGAAGAACACCTCGGCCTCGGCGTAGAGCTCGGGGGTGACCAGCTTGAGCTCGGACGTCGCGTCGGCCAGCGGCACCCGGACGATGGCAGTGCCGGACAGAGCGACCATCTTTCCCCAGTCGCCGTCGGTGGCCGCGTCGACGGCCTGCAGACCGAACCGGGTGGCCAGCGTGCGGTCGAACGCCGACGGCGTGCCGCCCCGCTGGATGTGCCCGAGCACCGTGGTCCGCGCTTCCTTGCCCGTCCGCGTCTCGATCTCGTTCGCTAGCCACTCACCGATGCCACCGAGGCGGGCGTGGCCGAAGGCGTCGAGCCCTTTGTTCAGGACCGCTTCGCCACCGTCGGCGGGCAACGCGCCCTCGGCGACCACGACGATGGGCGCGTAGTGCGCCTGGAAGCGGGACTCGACATACGCGCACACCCGCTCGATCGAGAACGGGAACTCGGGGATGAGGATGACGTTCGCGCCACCGGCCATCCCGGCGTGCAGCGCGATCCAGCCGGCGTGCCGCCCCATGACCTCGACGATCAACGCGCGGTGGTGCGACTCGGCCGTGGTGTGCAGCCGGTCGATGGCCTCCATGGCAATGTTCACCGCGGTGTCGAAGCCGAACGTGTAGTCGGTGGCATTCAGGTCGTTGTCGATCGTCTTCGGCACCCCGATGACGTTGACGCCCCGCTCGTGGAGTTTCGCCGCCACGCCGAGGGTGTCCTCGCCGCCGATGGCGATCAGCGCGTCGACGCCCAGCGCGTGCAGGTTTTCGGTGACCCGGTCGACCCCGCCGTCCACCCCGAAGGGGTTGGTGCGCGACGAGCCGAGGATCGTCCCGCCGCGGGGCAGGATGCCGCGGACGTCGGAGATACCCAAGGGCATGGTCAGGTTCTCGAGTGGCCCGCGCCATCCGTCGCGGAACCCTACGAACTCATGACCGTGGACGCCGGCGCCCTTGCGCACGACCGCCCTGATGACCGCGTTCAGACCCGGGCAGTCGCCGCCGCCCGTCAATACACCTATGCGCATGACTGGGACCCTAAGACATGTCTCAGGCTCCCAGCGCGCGCCACCGCGCGAGGTTGTGCCGGGCGTCGGCCAACGCGTCGTGCTGGTCGGGCGGGGCCGGTGGCAGGGGCGGCGAACCGGCGTCCTCGTAGCGCTGACGCAGCTCGTGGGTGAAGCGCGGAATGGCCCGCGGCAGGGCGCGCATGTCGCCCCACAGCTGACAGAGCACAACATGGTCGTACGCCGACATCCACGCCCACAGCTCGATGCCGTCGCCCGGCGCCAAGGAACCGGTGAGGAACGCTAGGAGGTCCTCGCGGATGCGTTCGCGCGAGCGCCAGGCTGGGTCGGACGGTGACGGCAGCTTGTCCAGCACATTCTTGCGCACCCAGTCGATCGCGCGGGACGGGTCGAACTCCGTCGACACCGCGTAGAACTCGCGGCCGTCCTCGGCGACGACGCCGATGGACACTAGGTCGATGGTGGTGCCGTCCTCGATGAACTCGCAGTCGTAGAAGTACCGCAACAGACCTCCGGTCTGGAACCGGTCAGGAGGCCCAGGTGCCAGGGTGCCGGTCACCGAGCTCGCGCACCGAAGCCGCCCGTTCGCGAGCGCCGAACGACTTGTCCCGCCCTTGCGCCTTCTTGACATTGGCGGCGTACTGGTCGACGTACTCCTGGCCGGACAGCTGCATCAGTTGGTACATGATCTCGTCCGTCATCGAGCGCTCGACGAAGCGGTCGCCCGCCATGCCCTCGTAGCGGGTGAAGTCCAGCGGCTTGCCGATGACAACGCCCGGGCGGGGGCGCAGTTTGGGAAACAGCCGCCCGGGCGGCTGGATGGTCGCCGTGTCGACCATGGCGCACGGGATGACGACTGCGCCGGACTCGAGCGCCATGCGGGCCACCCCAGTCTTACCGCGATAGAGCCGGCCGTCAGGCGACCGGGTCCCCTCGGGGTAGATGCCCAACAGGTTGTTGCCCGAGCAAAGCACCCGGACGCCGGTGTTCAGGGCCGCGCGCGAAGCGTCGGCGTCCGAGCGGTCGATGGGCACCTGACCGACACCGGCGAAGAACAGCCGCGAGAAGAAGCCCTTGACCCCCGGGGTCGTGAAGTACTCCGCCTTGGCCAGGAAGGTGACCTTGCGCGGGGCCAGCAGCGGCAGGAAGAACGAATCACAGAACGACAGGTGGTTGCTGGCCAGGATGGCCGGACGGTCGTCGGGGATGTTCTCGCGTCCCTCGATCCAGGGACGCCAGAGCAACCGCAGCAGCGGGCCGATCATGATGAACTTGGCGAACCAGAACCCCATAAACCCCGCGGTCTCCTTCGCCAACACGCTCCCCGGAGATTCCGGGTGAATGTGATCCAGAGAATAGTGCCGTCACCCGTCGCGAACCAAGTTGCCAACAGGTCAGGGTCCGACCTCGCCGACGCCTCTGTGGCCAGGCATGATGTGGGAGCGCAGCGCAGGAAGGACCACCCGTGTCAGCCACCGCAGACCCCACCGCCGATCATGAGCCGTTCTCGACCGACGGCACGGTTTCCGACGGTCGGCGGATCGGCGTCGTGGTCAGCCACGGGTTCACCGGCACCCCGGCCAGCATGCGGCCCTGGGCGCAGCATCTCGCCGACGCCGGCTACAGCGTCCGGCTGCCGCTGCTGCCAGGACACGGCCGAACCTGGCAAGACACCAACCGCACCCGCTGGCCCCAGTGGTACGGGGCGATCGAGGACGCCTACCTCGACCTGGCGCGGACCTGCGACACGGTCGTGGCCTGCGGGCTGTCCATGGGCGGCACCCTCGTCACCCGGCTTGCCGAACAGCACCCGGACGGCGTCGCCGGTCTCGTGCTGGTGAACCCGGCATACGGCACCCAGCGCTTCGACGCCAAGTTTGCGCCCTACATCGCGTGGGCGGTGCGTTCGCGGCCTGCGATCGGCGGCGACATCAAGAAGCCCGGCGTCGTCGAGGCCGCGGCCGACCGCACGCCGGTGATCGCGTTCGCCTCGCTGGCCAAGCTGTGGAAGCGCACGGTGGCCGACCTGTCGACGGTCACCGCGCCGGTGCTGCTCTACCGCTCCCGCGAGGACCACGTCGTCGACCCGCTGTCGGCGCAGTTGCTCAAGCGCCACGCGACGAACACCACGATCCGCGAGGTGGTGCTCGAGAACAGCTACCACGTGGCCACCCTCGACAACGATGCACCGTTGATCTTCGAGGGCAGCGTCGAGTTCATCCGCGCGCTGTCCGACCCGGTCACGAAGGTCAGCTCGTGACGTCGCACGACGTGCCCGGGCCCGACGAGCGCCTCGACAACGGCTTGCGCGCGCTGGCCTACGTGCCGCTGACCGACGTCGACGCCGAGATCGGCCGTCAACTGCTGACCGCCCTGGCGCGGGCGCGCATCGCGGCCTACCTCGGCGAGCTCGAAGCAGCGGCCGACCACCGTCGGCTGTTCGTCGCAGCCGAGGAACGTGTCGACGCCCGCACGATCGTCCGGGCCACCGTCCGCGCTCTGGGTTCAGTAGCCGCGGACGTGCCCGATGAACCCACGGTGTCGTTGACGAAGGCCGGCGACCCGTTGGCCGGGCTCGACACCGACGCGATCTTCGCGGAGCTCGTCGCGGATTGGCACGTCGACACGCACAGCGCGATCCGCCGCGCCGAGCGCGACCTCACCCGCGAGGACGCTGAGTGGCGGGCCCGGCTCGGCAAGCCGCCGGCGGACGAAGAACCGGAGTGGCTTGACGACGACCACTACGTGCCCCCGCCCCCGCCCCCGCTGCCCCGACTGTCGATGCCAGCGGTGCTCGGCATCGTGGTGCTCATCCTCTCGATCTTCCTGCTCGCGGCGGGCACCGTGATAGGCCTCGCCGACAACGTCGCCCGCGTGCTCGGCATCGCCGGGCTGCTGGTCGGGGTCGGCGTGCTGCTCACCCGGGTGCGCGACTTCCACCGCGACGAGGACGACGACGGCGCGGCGATCTGAGGATCAGTCGGACGGCTCGGGCAGCGTCAGTTCGACTACCCCGTCGGCGATCTGCCCGACCGTGATCCGGGCGTCGACGAACACGCCCGGCGCGGTGGCCGTCTGGCCGTCCTGCAGGTCAACCGCGGCCCCCGGGCCGGCGCCCTCGACGCAGACGACCGCCGGCGGCTCGGCCGGGTCGGCCTCGCGCACGACGCGTCGCACCTGCTCGACCTGAGCCCGCTGGGCCGCGCCGTCGCCGCTCAGCCGGGCGCCGACGAGGACGAACGGGCTGCCCAACCGGGCGAGCGCGGCCACGGTGGCGCCCGGTGGGCGCGGGCCGCGATGCCCGGCGAAGACGACGTCGCGGGTGGCTGTCGAGTCGATGCCGAGGTCGCAGAGCAGCAGGTTGCCGCCCCCGGTGCGGCCGCCGCCGACCACGACGAGTCCCGAGCGGCGGGCCAGCGCGGCCGAGATCGAGCGCCACCGAAGCAAGCTCGGCGCCCCATGCACGCAGACGACGTCGGCCGACGCTGCCGAGATGCGCCGCGCGAGCGCCTCGTGATCGAGACTCTCGGTTCGGGCGTTCACGGACAGCAGGCGCAGGGACGGCACCCGGGCAATCCTGCCGGACGGCCGCCGGCGGTCTCCCGGCAGCCTCAGGTGAGCATCCGGGCCAGGTCGGCAGCGCCGACGAGGCCGGCCTCGGGGCCGAGCGCTGCGCCGGCGACCCGGGCCTCGGTGCGAAAGCCGCGTCCGGTGAGGCTGTGGGCGAACTCATCGCGCGCGGGCCCGATCAGCAGGTCGCCCGCCGCAGACACACCGCCGCCGATGACGAACACCGACGGGTCGATCACCGCGGCCAGGTTGGCCAGTCCGCGACCCAGCCACCGACCCATGTTCGTACAGATGGACCGGGCCGCGGGATCGCCGGCGGCGGCGGCCGCGGTGACGATCGGCCCGGTGATCAACTCGGCCGAACCGGCCAGCTCGATCATCCGGCCGGCGGCCATCGGCGACTCGGCGGCCAGTTCGCGGGCGTCACGGGCCAGCGCCCGTCCGGAGGCGTACATCTCCCAGCACCCGCGGTTGCCGCACGCGCACAGGTAGCCGTCCGGGACCAGGGTCATGTGGCCGTACTCGCAGGCGATGCCGAAGGCGCCGCGATACACCTCGCCGCCGGCAACCAGCCCGCCGCCGATACCCGTCCCGAGCGTCACGCACACGACGACGGCCTCACCCTGTGCGACGCCGAAGCGGTACTCGGCCCAGGCCGCGGCGTTGGCGTCGTTCTCGATGATCAACGGAGCGCCGATGCGGCCCGTCAAGGACTTGCGCAGCGGTTCGTCGCGCCATGCCAGGTGCGGGGAGAACAGCACAGTCGCGTGGTCGTTGCCGATCCACCCGGCCGCGCCGATGCCGACTGCAGTGATGTCGTGCCGGGCGGCCAAGGTCTCAACGACGTCGACGAGCACGTCCTCATTGGCCTGGACATTGCTGCCCGGGGTGTCACGACGCTCACGGTCGATGATCGCCCCGGAGTCGTCGACGACGCCGGCCGCGACCTTGGTGCCGCCGATGTCGACGCCGATGGCCAACCCCACAGCTCAGCCCTTCGCCGGATCGTTGTGGGGGGTCTCGTCGTCGGGCACGCCTCGCTCCGCGCGCGGGCGCGGCCTCGGCCTGTCCTTCGACGGCGGGTGCGCTGCGTCGCCTGCCGCCCCCGGGGTCGCCGAGTCGATCAGCAGCCGCACTGCGGTGCTGATCGCGGCCCCGGCCTCAGCCATCCGTTCGGTGATCTCGGGGTGCTCCCCGCGCAACACGCTGGCCAGCTGGCACAGCGGGCACCACTGGCACTCCGGGCCGCCGTGCCCGGACGGTGGGGCGGGCAGGGCTTGCTTTGCCCAGTCCTGCAGGGCAGCGAAGATCGACGTCGCCGGGTCGGGCTCGCTCATTGGCCTACCCTCGCTTCGCTCCGTTCGACCGCCCAAGGCCTTCTGCGCCCATGATTCGCTCCCCAAGCGTCGCTCATGTCCCGTCCCGCAGGCTCTCGACGCGCTTCTTCAGTTCCTTGAGGGCGGTGTCCATGACGACCCGCTCGGCCTTGCGCTTGAGCAGCCCGAGCATGGGAATCGCGAGGTCCACCGACAGTGAGTAGGTGACGTGCGTGCGCTCGGGGCCGTCGGCGCGCAGGGCGTACGAGCCGTGCTGCGCACGCATCATCTGACCCGAGGTGAGATCCCACTCGACCAGGGTGTCGCCGGTCCAGACGTAGACCAGTTCGTACTGGTCGCGGACGATCCCGGCGTCGAGGGTGAAGGCCACCCGCCGTGCCCGGCCACCCGTCCCGACCGCCGCGCCCTCAATAATCTCTGCTTTCTTGACCGAGCCCGTCCACTCGGGGTAGTTCTCGAAATCGGCGATGACGGCCATGATCTGCCCCGGGTCGGCGTCGATGGTGATCGACTGCGTCGACTGCTCGGGCATGAGATCAGAGGCTACCCGGACGGGCTGTCCGGGCGGCGTCTGCAGCGAGCACGCCGGATCAGGTCAGCGAGGTGTGGGTGGCGGACGTGTGCCGGTCCAGGCGGCCGGGATCGAGCTGGTCGGCCAGCGCCCACAGCGCCTTCTTGGTGTGCCGCCGGTAGCGCCAGCGGATCCGCTCGACGTCGCTGCCGGTGACCTGCCCACCGGTCGACGGATCGAGGCGGAGGAAGAAGTGCGCGACGACGCCCTCACCCTGCGCCTGCAGCCACAGCTCGGCCGTGCCCGTCAGCCCGGGGAAGCCGTCGACCGACCGGACGTCCCAGCGGATGCCTCTCTCGGCGCGTTGCTCGTCGGCGACGAGGTCCAGGCCCGGCCACCACCGCCGCCACAATGCGGGGTCGGCGATGATCACTCCGACGGCCTGCGGTCGGGCCCGCAGCCAGGTGGAGTCCATGACATCGACGAGCGGCACCGGGTCAGGATGTCACCTCTCGCGTGGCGGTCAACGACGGGTTACCGTTGGGTAACCGGCATGAACCGGGCCCTGCAGAGAGGATGCCGACCCCGTGCACGAGCTCCACGTGGCCAGCAAGATCAGCACGATCAGCCAGAGCAACACGGCCGACTTCATCTTCGACAACGCGGCAGCGGACCCGCAGCACGTCGCGTTGCGGCGCCGCCGCCGTAACAGTCCCGGCGAAAGCTGGACCGACGTCTCGGCCAAGGAGTTCGCCGGCGAGGTCAGCGGTCTCGCGAAGGGCCTGCTGGCCGCCGGAATCGTGGCCGGCGACCGGGTCGCGGTCATGAGCAAGACCCGCTACGAGTGGACGGTCGTCGATTTCGCGCTGTTCACCGTCGGCGCGGTCGTGGTGCCGATCTACGAGACGTCCAGCGCCGAGCAGGTGCAATGGATCGTCTCGGACTCCGAGGCGCGCGCCATCTTCGTCGAGACAGACGAGCACACCGCGATCGTCGAGTCGGTGCGCGACGACCTGCCCTCGCTCGAGCACGTGTGGTCCTTCGACGACGGCGCCGTCGACACGCTCACCACCGAGGGCAGCGACGTCGCCGACTCCGACGTCGACGAGCGGCGAGCCGGAGTGTCGCTCGACGACCTGGCCTCGATCATCTACACCTCGGGCACGACGGGGCGACCCAAGGGCTGCGAGCTCACCCACCGCTGCTTCGTCGTCGAGGCCATCGAGCTGCAGGGGCTGCTCTCCGAATTCTTCAACGAGAACACGTCCACCCTGCTGTTCCTGCCGATCGCGCACGTCTTCGGCCGGGTGATCCAGATCGGCTCGCTGGCCACCGGCTGCACGTTGGGCCACACGCCGGACGTCAAGAACTTGATCGAGGACCTGGGCGGCTTCAAGCCGACGTTCGTGCTCGCTGTGCCCCGTGTGTTCGAGAAGGTCTACAACACGGCCAAGCAGCGCGCCCACAGCGAGAAGAAGGGCAAGATCTTCGACTACGCCGAGACGATCGCCGTCCAGTACTCCGAGGCCGTGCAACGAGGTTCGGTGCCCGTCGTGCTCAAGGCCCAGCACCTCGTCTTCGACCGGCTCGTCTACAGCAAGCTGCGCGCAGCGCTGGGTGGCAACTGCGTGGCTGCGGTATCCGGCGGCGCCCCGCTCGGTGCGCGGCTCGGCCACTTCTTCCGCGGCATCGGCGTGACCATCTACGAGGGCTACGGCCTCACCGAGACCACCGCCGGCATCACGGTCAACCGCCCCGACGCGATCAAGATCGGCACCGTCGGCATGCCCATCGGCGGCACGACCGCCCGCATCGCCGAGGACGGCGAGCTGCTGTTCAAGGCCCCACACGTCTTCCGCGGCTACCACAACAATCCCGAGGCAACCAAGGAGACGCTGGACGACGACGGCTGGTTCCACACCGGCGATATCGGCGAGATCGACAGTGCCGGGTTCGTCAAGATCACCGGTCGCAAGAAGGAGCTCATCGTCACCGCGGGCGGCAAGAATGTCGCGCCCGCCGTCATCGAGGACCGCGTGCGGTCCCACTGGCTGGTCAGCCAGTGCCTCGTCGTCGGCGACGGCAAGCCCTTCATCGCCGCGATCATCACCATCGACCCCGAGTCGCTGCCCCGGTTCCTCGAGCAGGCCGGCAAGCCCGGCGACACCAAGATGGCCGACCTTGTCGACGACGAAGGCCTGCGGGCCGAGATCCAGAAGGCCATCGACAGCGGGAACAAGGCGGTCAGCAAGGCCGAGTCGGTTCGTAAGTTCGTCATCCTGCCCGAGGACTGGACCGAGGAGGGCGGGCAGATAACGCCGTCGCTGAAGCTCAAGCGCAACGTGGTGGTCAAGGAGAGCGAGGAGCAGATCGCCGAGCTGTACGCCGGGGCGAAACCGAAGTAGTCGCTCGGCGCGCGGTGCTCAGGCGTCGAGGAGCTCGCGCAACCGCGCAGCGAGGGTGTCCCACTGCCAGTCCCGCTCGACCCAGGCGCGGCCGGCCGCACCGAGCTGGGCCCGCAGCGGCGCGTCGTGCAACAGGGCGACGAGCCGCTCGCCGATGGCCGGCACGTCGCGACCGTCGACGACATAACCGGTCTCGCCGTCGAGCACCGCGTCGGGCGCGCCGCCCGAGTCGCCGGCCAGCACCGGCAGTCCAGTCGCCGACGCCTCCAGGAAGACGATGCCCAGCCCTTCGACGTCCAGCCCACGACGCCTGGTGCGGCACGGCATGGCGAACACATCTCCCGCGGCGTAGTGCGCCGGGAGATCGGCGTGCGGCACCCCGCCGGTGAACACCACCGCGTCGGCCACCCCGCTGTCCCGCGCCCGACGGGCCAGCTCGTCGCGGTAGCTGCCGTCGCCGACCAGCAACAGGACGACGTCGGGCAGCACGTCCCGGACCGCAGGCATGGCGTCGATGAGCCGGTCCTGGCCCTTACGTGCGACTAACCGCGACACGCACACGATCGTCGGACGCTCGCCGAGCCCGTGGCGCTGACGTACGGCCGTCGAGTCGGTTGCTGGTCCGAACGTCTGGATGTCAACTCCAGGTGTCAACTGCACCAGTTCGGTACGGCCGCTCATCAGTGGGGCGATCTTGGAGCGGGTGTAAGCGCCAAGGTACGTGACGACGTCGCAGCCGTCGGCGATGCGGCGCAGCGCGCTGCGGGCGGCGGGCAGCTGCGCCCAGCCGGCCTCGTGCCCGTGCGTGGTCGCGACGATCCGCTGCGCCCCGGCCCGGCGCAGCGACGGGGCCAGCAGGCCCAGCGGCGCGGCCGCACCGAACCAGACCGCCGAGCAGTCATGGCGGCGCAGGGCCTCGACGACCCGTCGACGCGCGCCGGGCGTCGGCACGAGCAGACCGGTCGGGTGCCGGATCACCGGGAACGGCAGCGCTGCGTCGAAGGCGGCCGACCCTGCGTGGTCGGAGGCGTACACCACGACCGAGGCAGGGGGTTGGCGCACGAGCAGCTCGTGCACGAAGGACTGAATGCCGCCCTGGCGCGGCGGGAAATCATTGGTGACGACCAGCGTGCGCCTCATCCCAGCTGGCTGCGCAGGTACGCCCGCCACTGCGCGGTGAAGCCGGCAACGCTCTCGCCCAGCAACGTCTTGACCGCGGCGGCCACCGCGACGTTGCTGCTGTCGGGGGAGGCGCCGACCGTGCGGTAGAACCGCACCAGTCCGGCCTGGCCGATTCTGGCCGCAATAAGTCGGCAGGCCAGCCAGGACTGCTCATAGGCCGAGGCCGCAGTGCTCGCTGCGTCCACCGCGTCGTCGCCGGGCAACGCCGAGGGCACGCTGCCGGCCCTGATCTGGGCCCGCAGCTCGGCGGCGACGGTGCCGACCGGCTGGCCGGTGCCGAGGTTGCCGACGTAGTCGGCGAACCCCTCGATCAGCCAGCGCGGGATCGCCTCGGTCGTGGCCGCCGCGCTCGCCAGGTGCGTCAATTCGTGGGTGACCGTGATGCGCCGTCCGACGGCACTGAGCTTGGCGTAGGCGGCCGGGTCGATGACCAACCGTTGTTCGAGGGGCCTGTTCGTCAGCGGGTCGGAGCCGGCCGATACGGCCAACGCCGAGATGTCACCGCCGGCCTGTTCGGCCGTCGAGGCGCCGATGGCGGCCGTCAACGCCGCCGAGCTGGGCGCGACGATCACCGCGACGCGGCGGGTCCAGCCGGTGCCCCAGACCGAGGTGACGGCGGGCACCGCGGTGTCGACGACGGTCGCTATGGCCTGCAGCGAGGTCGCCCCATCGGCGCGTCCGAAAACCACACTCGAACGACCGGTGGCGGTGGTCATCGGACCGAAGTCCCACGGCCCGGACCAGCTCACCCCGCCCTCGCGGGCCAGGCTGTCATCGCCGACGGCCCGCGCCTTTCCACCGCCGCGCACGAAGGTCCACCAGAGGTTGTGCTGGACGGGCACGGTGTCGACGCCGCGGATCGCGTAATGCAGTTCGAGGCGCACGATCCGCGCGGACGCACCGTAGGCCTTGCGGGCCGCCGCCTGCGCGGTGCGATCGGTGACCTGAGGCCCGAGCGAGTACGACCAGGACGCAAGCGGCACCGTCACCAGGTTGTCGTACTCGGCGAGCTGGTCGTCGCGGAAGTCGGCTGCCTTCCTGCCGGCGTCGACGGCGGCGAGGAAGTCGTCGCGATCGTGCCGGAGCACGCCGCGCGCGTGGGTGGCCAGCGCTGCACGCACCTGCGCGTCGGTCGGGGCGCCGCCGTCGTCGCCGCCCGAGCATGCGCTGAGCAACCCGACCAGCAGTGCCGCGACCACCAGCACCGCGACGAGACGTCGCACCAGCGCGGTCAGGTCAGCCTGGTGGCGCCGGTGTAGTCGCCGTTGAACGCGTCGAGCGGCACGACCGAGACGTCCTGGCCCTCGGTCGGGGCCGAGACCATATAGCCGTTACCGATGTAGATCGTGACATGGCCGATCGGCTGGTAGAAGAAGATCAGGTCGCCCGGTTCCAGCTCATCGCGCGAGACGTGGTGCCCGTAGCTGTACTGGCCCGCGGCGGAGTGCGGCAGGCTGACGCCGCCGGCCTGCCAGGCCCTCATGGTCAGGCCCGAGCAGTCGTAGGAACCGAGCCCGGCCGCCCCGAACACGTACGGCTTGCCGACCTGGTCGAGCGCGAACTGCACCGCCTGGCGAGCGGCAGCCGTGGTTGCGCCCACCGCGATGTTCTTGACCGTCGACTTGCGCACCGCCGGATTCGCGGCCCGCTGGTAGGCCGCCTGCTGGGCCGAACTGAGCGTGGCCAGCAGGGTGCGGTACTTGTTTATCTGGTTGGTGACCGTGGTCTTCTTCGCGGCCAGGCGGGCCTTTTCGGCCTGCGCCTTCGCCAGCGCGGCGCTCGCGGCGCCGGCCTTGGCCTCGGCGGCGGCGCGGGCGGTGGACACGCGGTCGACGACATTGGCGTCGTGGTTGGACAGCAGCCGCAGCGTGGCGAGGCGGTCGAGGTAGTCCGAGCCGCTGTCGCTGACCAGCAGCGCACCGCCCGAGCTCATGCCGCCACTCTCGTACTGCGCCTGGATCGTGCGGGTGAACGTGGTACTCGCGGCGGCGTAGGTCGCAGCTGCGGCGCGCGCGACCGTCTCGGCGGCAGTCGCGGCCTGCTCAGCCTTGCCGAGCGCCACCACGGCGCTGTCGTACTGCTCGACGAGCTGGGAGTTGGCAACGGCGAGCTCACCGAGCTGCTTCTGGACACTCGTGATGTTCGGCTTGGGGGCCGGGGTGGTGTTCGGTGCGGCCGGGGTGGCCGAGGCGACCGGCGCCACGAGCAGGGACGTACCGAGACCGGCGATGGCAAGCAAGGGTCGTACGCGACGTGCGAAACGGATCGCCACGGTTGGCGGATCTCCTTCTTCCTCGACCGCGTACCGGGTTAGCTGACGGGTTCGGGCTGGAAGAGGCCCTACGACACGACGCACCTACGCTCTGCGAGCGCAGATACTGCGAGTCGATTCACCCCGGGACGGATTGGGTCCCCGGTTTGCCCCGGGTTGGGCACCACGCGAAGCGGTACACAACCCAGGAATTGGTGCAATTCGGCGGGATCTAACCGGCGACGGCCTGGCGACCGACAAGGAACCGGGTAGGTCTCGGAAAGGTTACGACGCCGCGGGTTTCCTGTGCAACGCGCCCCCCGCTTTGGGCGCGTCGCACATCGTTCATCTGCCGTTTTCCGGGCGGCCGCGCTAGGCGATCCCTCGTTCGCGCGCGGTGTCGTCCGGTAACGCGCGCACCAGCCGCAGCGGCGGAACGAGGCCCGCCTGCGCCAGGCTGCCCAGCGCCACCCGCTCGGAGTCGTCGAGATCCAAGGGCACCCGCGCGCGGTCTGGCGGGCCGCCGAGCAGCACGCTGATGACGCAGTCACCGCAGGCGAAATCGCGGGCCGTACAGGTCGTGCAGTCGATCAACATGCGGATCTCCTTCGTAGTGCGCGGTCCTCGTGACCGGCGGTCGCGCCGGTAGGTGTCGCCAGCAGTCCGCACGCTAAGAAACAGGTCGGACAGTTTTGCCGAGGCGGGCAGCAGGCCCCGCCACAGCTCCGTGCGTCGGCGCGTTTTCGTCGGACCCCAGTCCTAGCTTGCGAGCCATGACCGCCACATTCGAACAGCTGGGTTTCGACGAGCTCGGCGAACCGCTGCACGCCACCACCTTCGTCGTCGTCGACCTCGAGACCACCGGCGGCGCCGCCGCCAGCGATGCCATCACCGAGATCGGCGCAGTGAAGGTGTGCGGCGGCGAGGTGCTCGGCGAGTTCCAGACGCTCGTGAACCCGCTGCAGGCCATCAGCCCGTTCGTCAGCGTGCTCACCGGCATCACCGACTCGATGGTCTGCACCGCGCCGACCATGTCCGTCACCGTTCCTGCCTTCCTCGAGTTCGCCCGCGGCAGCGTGCTGGTCGCGCACAACGCGCCCTTCGACGTCGGGTTCCTCAAGGCCGCGTGCGTCGCGCTGGCGCTGCCCTGGCCAGGCTTCGCGGTGGTCGACACCGCGGTGCTGGCCCGGCGCGTCCTGACCCGCGACGAGGTCCGCAACTGCAAGCTCGGCACCCTGGCACCGTTCTTCCATGCCCGCACCACGCCGAACCACCGGGCGCTCGAGGACGCGCGGGCCACCGTCGACGTGCTGCACGGGTTACTCGGTCGCCTGGGCAGTCTCGGGGTTCAGTCGCTGCCCGAGCTGCGCTCGTTCACCGCCCAGGTGTCCGACGCGCAACGGCGCAAGCGTCACCTCGCCGACGGCATGCCCAGCGCGCCGGGGGTGTACATCTTCCGCGACGCCCAAGGCAGCCCGCTCTACGTCGGCACCAGCCGAAACCTGCGCAGCCGGGTACGGCAGTACTTCGTCGCCAGTGAGACCCGTAGCCGCATGGGCGAGATGGTGGGGCTGGCCGAACGGGTCGATCCCATCGAGTGCGCGCACGCCCTGGAAGCACAGGTCCGCGAGCTGCGCCTGATCGCCGCGCACAAGCCGCGCTACAACAAGCGCTCGAAATTTCCCGAGCGGTCGGTGTGGCTCAAGCTCACCCGGGAGGCCTTCCCAAGGCTGTCGGTCGTGCGCGAGCGCAAGGACGACGGCGCGGCCTACCTTGGACCGCTGCGGACCCAGCGCCAGGCCGAGGCCGTGCGCGACGCCATCCACGACGCGGTTCCGCTGCGCCAATGCACCGACCGGCTCTCGCTGCGCCGAGTTGTGCGGGCGGCGTGCGTACTCGCCGGCATTGGCCGGTGTGCCGCGCCGTGCGAGGGCGGGATCGACGTGGGCGACTACGCAGCCCTTGTCGGGCTCGTCGCCTCGGCCTGGCGGGGTGACCCGCGGCCGCTGGTCGAGCCACTCGAGCGCAAGCTGGCCGCGTTGTCAGCCGCGCAGCGCTACGAGCAGGCCGGGCTGGTCCGCGACCGGATCACCGCCGTTGTGCGCGCCAGCGCCCGCATGCAGCGGCTGGCCTCGCTGCGCGCGGTCGGCGAACTGGTCGGCGCTCGGCCCGACGGCGACGGCGGCTGGGAGCTTTCCGTGGTGCGCTCCGGGCGGCTGGTGGGCGCCGGGCACGCCCGCCGCGGCGTGCCGCCCTGGCCGGTCATCGAGGCGCTGCGGGCCACCGCTGACGTCGTCGACGAGTCCCACCAGCCGTTGGCCGAGGAGACGGAGTGCATCCTGCGCTGGCTCGAGGAGCCCGGCGTACGCCTCGCCGACGCCACCGACCCCTGGCTGATGCCGGCCTTCGGAGCAGGTGGTCTGCGCGCCTACCTCACCAACGCCGGGCGCGAGGCCGCCCACCCGTTCGCCGACCGCCGCCGGTTGCCGATGGTCGCCCGGCCGGCCCGGGCCCGTGCCTGAGCTCGCCTTGAGGCCCAGCGCGCTAGGGTTCGCGACATGATCACCGCGATCGTCATGATTGCCGTCGAGGCCGACAAGATCCCCGAGGTAGCGGCGGCCATCGCAGATCTCGACGGCGTCAGCGAGGTCTACTCGGTCGCCGGCGACGTCGATCTCGTCGCCATCGTGCGGGTCCGCGAGTTCGAGGCCATCGCCGACGTCATCGCCGGGCGACTGTCGAAGGTCGAGGGCGTGGTGCACACCGACACCCACATCGCGTTCCGGGCGTACTCCAAGCACGACCTCGACGCCACGTTCTCCCTCGGCATCGAGTAATCGCCCGCGACCCGATACGCGACTAACGGTCGAGCTTCTGCAGCCAGCGGTTGTAGGCCTCGCGCGCGCCGTCATCGTCGTCGAGCGGTTCGGCGCTGTCGGCCGAGCCGGTGTGCGTGCTGAACGTGGCCCGCCGGGCCTGCTCCAGCCAACCCTGCTCAACCGGGGCGGTGTCAACGCGACGCAGCCAGCCGATGACCAGCCCGATCATGATCGCGGCCATGATCGCGTCCCCGCCGAACCACATGATCGCCCCGCCGGTGCGGGTGTCGGACAGCGCACTGACGTCCAGCAGCGACGGCGCGAGCGCGACCGCATGGGTGCCCTGCATGAGCACGATGCCGGTGAAGGTGTCGACGGCCATGGCGATGGCGAGCAGCAGCCACCGAGCCGGCGAGGCCAACCGCCACCGGAGCGGCTCGTCGCCGACCACGAGCGCGAAGAACCAGCAGCCGGCCAACACGTAGACCAGGTGCTCGACCTGACCGGCCCAGGTATTGCGCATGATCGTGTCCATCAGCCCCGTCAGGTGGCTGCCGACGATCACTGCGGCGTAGGCGGCCAGGGCAACGGGCGGGGCGAAGAACACGGACAGGACGCGACCCTGCAGCACCCGCTCGATGCGCGCTCTGCGGGCCGGCGGGGAGGCCAGCAGCAGCAGGCGCAGCGGGCGTCCCCACATGATCAGCGCGGGCGCGACCATGACGAGCGCCAGGTGCCCGGCCATGTGCGCGGTGAACAGCACCTGGTCGTAGACGGCGATGCTGCCGCAGGTGGCGATGACGCAGACGCTGAGACCGGCCAGGAACGACATGGTTCGACGCAGCGGCCACGCCTGCTCGGGGCTGCGGACCCCCGCCAGGCCGACCCCGGTGAGGTACGCCGCGGCGGCCAGCACCAGGACGGCCAGGGCCACGGAGTCGAGCTGCCAGGAGGTGAACAGGTGCTCGCTGAGCGGGCCGAGCGGCCCACGCGAGCCGGCGCGGGTCAGCGCCTGGGCGGAGTGGCTGTGCTCACCGCTCATCGACATATGGTCCATAGCCCGGCCCGAGCCCAGGTAGTGCCAGACGGCGGTCCCCAGGACGGCGATCCCGAGCGCCGCGACCGTCCACGCCAGCACGACCAACCGCGGCACGCGCGGGTTCGTAGCGGTCATGATTCCAGTATCCGCCGCACACCCTGGCTCGCCGCCACCCACCTCTGCAGCAACTCTTGGGCGGCCCCGGTGTCGACCGCTTCGGCGGCGAACTGCAGGCCGCGAACCAGTGCGCCGTACAACGGGCCGGCGGCCAGGCCGTCGTGGGCTGCGATGGCCGCTGCGGCGTTGAGCAGGACGACGTCCCGGACGCCGCCTGGCTTGCCGGCAAGGAGGTCCCGCACGACGGCGGCATTGAACACGCGATCCCCGCCGCGCAGCTCGCCGGCCGCCACCGGAGTGATGCCCAGCGTCGTCGGGTCGATCGAGGTCTCGGTCACTACGCCGCTCGACGCCACCCACACCGACGTCGTCGTCGTGGTGGTGATCTCGTCCAGGCCGTCGTCGCCCCGAAAGACGAGGGCGCTGTCACCGCGCGCGGCCAGCACCTGGGCCATGACCGGCGCCATCCGCCGGTCGGCGCAGCCGATCGCCGACGCGGCCACGCGCGCCGGGTTGGTAAGGGGGCCGAGGAAGTTGAACGCGGTCGGGACGCCGAGCTCGCGACGTGCCGCGCCGGCGTGCCGCATCCCGGCGTGGAAGACGGGTGCGAAGCAGAACCCGATCCCGACCTCGTCGACCGTGCGCGCCACCCCGGCCGGCGGCAGGTCGATCGCGACGCCGAGCTCCTCGAGGACATCGGCGGTGCCGCAGGCCGACGACGCCGCACGGCCGCCGTGCTTCACCACCCGCCGACCCGTGCCGGCCACCACCAGTGCGGCCATCGTCGAGATGTTGACGGTGTGTGCGCGGTCTGCGCCGGTGCCCACGATGTCGACGCTGGGCCCCTCGATCAGCAGCGGTGCGGCGCGGTCCAGCATCGTACGGACCAGTCCGGACAGCTCGCCCGGCGTCTCACCCTTGGCGCGCAGCAGCACTGCGAACGCGGCGAGCTGGGCCTGCGTGGCGTTGCCGGCCATCACCTCGTCCATGGCCCACGCCGTGTCGGCCGCGGCGAGCTCCTCGCCGGCCATCAAGGCAGTGAGGACGCCTGGCCAGGTGCGCTCGACACCGCTTGTGGAGTTGTCGCCGGCGCCGGAAGACACCGCCGCTACCGGACGACCGGGATGCCCGTATGGCGCCGACGCAGCTGCTCGGCGACCACCGCAGCGCTCTCGACCGGGTCGATCGGGGTGTTGATGACGGCGTCGGCGAGCGACCACGACGCCAGCCAGCCGTCCTGCCGGCGCGCGATGAGCACCACGATCGCCGGGCAGTCCTGCAACTCGTACTTGAACTGGCGGGCCAGGCCCATGCCGCCGGTGGGCTGGGCCTCACCGTCGAGGATGGCGACGTCTACGCCGCCCTCGTCCAGCTGCTCGATGACCTGGGCGTTCGTCTCGCACTCGATCCAGTCGATGCGCCCGGTGTCGGGTGCCGGGCGCCGGCCCACCGCGCTGCGCACCGTGGCCCGCACCTCGGCGTGGTTGCTGTACACGAGAACCGTCACGCGCTCCGGCACTGTCGCCATAGATCCGTCCTCGTTCCAGCCGCTCGTTCCGGGGTCGAACCCTGATCGTATCGGCGCGGTCTCGCAGCACCCCACTGCCACCTTCGTGCCACCTCGGGCCACCTGCGAGCACGCTGCAACACCCCCCACCCCGGACGCCGAAGTCGCTCTTCAAGGGTTCATACTTCTGAGGTGACCTCGACCGCCACAGCAGCAAACTTCGAGTCCAGCAGGGTGCACTCGCTGACGCGTCCGAACGTGGTCAGCGTCGGCACCATCGTCTGGCTGTCGAGCGAGCTGATGTTCTTCGCCGGCCTGTTCGCGATGTACTTCACTGTCCGGTCCGTGCACGCCACGGACTGGCCGATGCACCTGCCCGACGGCGAACCCATCAAGCTGAGCGTGGCCTACGCGCTGCCGTTCACGGTGATACTCGTCGCCTCGAGCTTCACCTGCCAGTGGGGTGTGTTCGCGGCCGAGAAGGGCGACGTCTACAAGCTGCGTCGCTGGTTCATCCTGACGTTCTTCCTGGGTCTTATCTTCGTGCTCGGGCAGGCCAACGAGTACCGGATGCAGTACGCCGACGGCAACACCATCAAGGCCACCGGATACGGCTCCGTCTTCTTCCTCGCGACCGGCTTCCACGGCCTGCACGTCATCGGTGGCCTCATCGCGTTCATCCTGTTCCTGATCCGGACCGCCCTGGGCAAGTTCACACCCGCCCAGGCCACCGCGGCGATCGTCGTGTCGTACTACTGGCATTTCGTCGACGTCGTGTGGGTCGGGCTGTTCGCGGTGATCTACCTCATCCAATGAGCGCCGTACTCGCGCCGAGGCGCAGCCTGGGCTTGTGGACGCCGGGGACATCGACGGAAGGACAGTTGTGAACGACGACATTGAGGCCGGCGAGCTGGACGCTGCCGAGCTCGGCTTCGAGCCGGCTGTCTCGGCCACCGGCGCCCCCACCGCCAGGACCAGCGGCGCGACAGCTCGCGCAACCCGGTCACCACGCCGTCGCCGACGCGCACGCTCGGGTGGCGGCCTGCGGCGTCGCCTGGGCGCCGCAGCCGTCCTGATCGCCGCGCTCTGCGCGATGGGTGGCTCCTACGCGATGTTTGCCGCGTCCTCGGGCGCCGCGGGCACTGGGTCGAGCACGGCGGACATCGAGGCGGGCCGCCAGCTCTACCAGGTCGGCTGCATAACCTGCCATGGCGCCAACCTCGACGGCGTCAAGGGCAACGGGCCCTCGATCATCGGCTCCGGCAGCGCGTCGGTCTACTTCCAGGTCTCCACCGGCCGCATGCCCCTGGCTCGCCAGGGGGCGTATGCGCCGCGCAAGGAAGCGAAGTACAACGAAACGCAGACCGAGCAGCTCGGCGCCTACATCCAGTCCGTCGGCGGCGGCCCCACCGTTCCGGTGGGCAAGCTCGAGTCCTCGTCGGCGCAGATCGGCAAGGGCGGGGAGCTGTTCCGGCTCAACTGCGCGTCCTGCCACGGCGCAACCTTCCACGGCGCCCCGCTGTCGGGCGGCAAGATCGCACCGTCGCTGCTGGACGCGAACGACAAGCAGATCTACACCGCGATGCTGTCCGGGCCCGAGAACATGCCGGTGTTCAGCGACAACACCATCACCCCGGCCCAGAAGAAGCAGATCATCGGCTACATCCAGACGCTGAAGGCGTCGCAGGACCCAGGCGGCAACGGCATCGCCCGCATCGGCCCGGTGTCCGAAGCCATCGTGATCTGGGTGGGCGGGGTCGGCGCGCTGATGATCTCGATCCTCTGGATTGGAGCACGCGCGCGATGAGCGACGCTTGCGGAGCGAACAGTGTGATCTCGGCGGCGAAGCCGCCTATCGGGGCGAGGACGGACCCGAGCGCAGCGAGTGGTCCAGAGGAGTCCCGATGAGCGACGCTTGCGGAGCGAACAGTGTGATCTCGGCGGCGAAGCCGCCTATCGGGGCGAGGACGGACCCGAGCGCAGCGAGTGGTCCAGAGGAGTCCCGATGAGCACGACTCACGAGCCGCACACGACGGCAGGTTCGCATGTGCAGCCGCCTGAGCCGCTGACCGCGGACGAGCTGCGGGAGATGTCCACCGAGGACGCGATGCTTGCCGGCACCGAGGCCGACGGCGTCCACATCGTCCACCGGCGCAACCGCTTCCCGGTCCCCGGAACGAAGGCCGAGAAGCGCGTCGAGCGGGCCGTCGCCCTGACCTTCTTGATCTCCGCGCTGGGCGGTGTGGGCTTCATCGTCGCGTTCGTTGCGCTGCCGTACCGCTGGCACCTGCCCGGAACGCCGCAGAACTTCCGCTTCTACACACCGGCGCTCGGTGCGCTGCTCGCGATCATGCTGATCTTCATGGGCGTGGGCCTCGTGCTGTGGGCCAAGTGGCTCATGCCCGAGGAGGAGGCGGTCCAGGACCGCCACGACGACCCCACCACCGAGCAGGACAAGCTAATGATCGAGGCCACGCTGCTCAGCGGCCTCGAGGACACCGGCCTGCCCCGGCGCGGCCTGATCCTCAAGACGCTCGGTCTGGCCGGTGGCGCGATGCTCACCGTGCCCCTGGTCGCCCTCGTCGGCGGGATGATCAAGAACCCCGGCAACAAGTTCTTCCACACCCAGTTCCGTCCGAACAAGAAGCTGTTCCCGCCGAACGGGCACGTGCCGATCGTCGACGTCGACTTCCGGCGCATCGGGCCCGACGACCTCGAGCCCGGCGGCCTGCTGACCGTGTTCCCCGGCATCCACGAGGACGACTCCGACGGGTTCAACGGCGTCACCGACGCCGCCTCTCCGACGTTGTTGATCCGCTTGCACCCGGGTCAGAAGGTCCAGGCCCGTAAGGGCCAGGCCGGGTTCGGTTGGCCGACAGCCAACCCCGAGTACGTCGCGTTCTCCAAGATCTGCACGCACGCTGGTTGCCCGGCCTCGCTGTACGAGCAGCAGACCTCCCGGCTGCTGTGCCCGTGCCACCAATCGCAGTTCGAGGTGCTCAAGGACGCCAAGCCAGTTTTCGGTCCGGCATCTCGCAGCCTTCCCAAGCTCCCACTTGGCGTGGAAATGGGGGACGATGGACGTCAGTACTTCGTCGCCCTCGACGACTATCACGAAGCGATCGGTCCCGCCTTCTGGAACCGGCCGTGAGCACCACTTCACACCAGGCCCCAACCCAGCGAGCCGCCAGTAATGACTGCGTGTCTGTGAGGACATCATGACCGCCACCAGATCACCGGTAGCCCGGCGCTCCAACGAGCCGCGAACGCCGCAGGGCAAGGCCGGCAAGTTCATGGACGACCGGCTGACCATGGCCGGGCCCATGCGCAAGCAGCTGAACAAGGTCTTCCCGGACCACTGGTCGTTCATGATGGGCGAGATCGCGCTGTACTCGTTCGTCATCCTGTTGCTGAGCGGCACATACCTGACGTTCTTCTACGACCCGTCCATGGCAGAGGTCGTCTACCACGGCCGATACGTCCCGCTGCGCGACATCACCATGTCCCGTGCCTATGCCTCGACGCTCGACATCACGTTCGACGTACGCGGCGGCCTGATCGTCCGCCAGATCCACCACTGGGCCGCGCTGATGTTCCTGGCCGCGATGATGGTGCACATGTTCCGGGTGTTCTTCACCGGGGCGTTCCGCAAGCCGCGTGAGCTGAACTGGCTGATCGGTATCGGGCTGCTCGCACTCGGCATCATCGAGGGTTTCGCCGGCTACTCACTGCCCGACGACCTGCTGTCCGGTACGGGCCTGCGTATCGCCGACGCGATCATGCTGTCGATCCCGGTCATCGGCACCTGGGTGTCGTTCCTGCTCTTCGGCGGGCCCTTCCCCGGTCACGAGATCATCGGCCGGCTCTACATCGCCCACGTCCTGCTGATCCCGGCCATCCTGGCCGCGTTGATCGGTGCCCACCTCGCACTCGTCGTGCGCCAGAAGCACACCCAGTTCGCCGGTCACGGGCACACCGAGGACACCGTCAGCGGCGAGCGGGTGTTCCCCGTCTACGCGGCCAAGGCCGGCGGTTTCTTCTTCGTCGTCTTCGGCATCACCTGTGCACTCGGCGGTCTGGCACAGATCAACCCGGTGTGGTTGTTCGGCCCGTATGAGGCGTCCCAGGTGTCTTCGGGTTCACAGCCCGACTGGTACATGGGCTTCCTGGACGGTTCGACGCGACTGTTCCCGTCCTGGGAGATCCGCAACTTCGGGTACACGATCCCGGCCGTGTTCTGGCCGACGGTGGTGCTGCCGGGCATCTTGTTCACGCTCGCGGCTGCGTACCCGTTCATCGAGGCCAAGATGACAGGTGACAAGGCCCGGCACCACCTGCTGCAGCGCCCCCGTGACGTTCCGGTTCGCACCGGCCTGGGCTGCATGGCCATTGCGTTCTACGTGGTCCTATATCTGTCAGGCTCGAACGACATCATCGCCAAGGCGTTCGACATCTCGCTGAACGCCATGACGTGGGCCGGCCGCATCGGCCTGCTCGTCATCCCGCCGCTGGCTTACCTGTTCGCCTACCGGATCTGCCTGGGCCTGCAGCGCCACGACCGCGAGGTGCTCGAGCACGGCATCGAGACCGGGATCATCAAGGTCCTGCCGACCGGTGAGTTCATCGAGGTTCACCAGCCCCTGGGGCCGGTCGACGAACACGGTCACGGCCAGCTGTCCTACAGCGGCACCCCGGTGCCCAAGCGGATGAGCCAGGTCGGCGGTGCCTCGCCATTGCGGCACATCCGCGGGTTCCTCTACCCCGTCAAGGAGAAGCCCGAGATCCAGGCCGCTATCGACGCGATCGAGGCTGCCGAGCTGGCAAGGCTCCAGGGCGAAGACCGCAAACAGCTCACCGACTGACGCAGCACGCACGGTCGACCGGGGCCGCGACCAGTTACGGGGTCGCGGCCCCGATGTCGTTTCGCCGTGCGTCCATCGAGGGATGGGTCGAGTGGTGAGTTACGCGTCGAGTGGTGCGCTATAACCCACCACTCGCCCGATAACCCACCACTCGACCGACGGGGTCGACGGGATCGCGCCCGGGCACCCGGCCTGCGGCCACGACGTGACACCAGCGCAGCGGTCGTCGGCCGTCGAGTGGTGCGTTACGCATCGAGTGGTGCGTTATAACCCACCACTCGCCTGATAACGCACCACTCGACGGGTGCACCGCGGGCACCGGAGAGATGGCGCCGGGGAGGGCGGGAGTGGTCGATCAGCCGTGGTTGGGCGGGTCGAGCAGGCCTCGGGCACCGCCGAGGTAGTACTCGAACAGCAGACCGCCAACGGTGAACAGGATCGTCATGACGCCAACGATCACCAGCCAGAGCTGCGCGAAGGCGAGCCCCACGCCGGTCAGGGCCGCGGAACCAGCGACCGCGACTGGCCAGTAGGAGCCCGGGCTGAAGAAGCCCAGGTCACCGGCCATCTCGGCGATCTCGGCGTCGGCACGGTCCTCAGGACGAGGATCAATACGCCGGGACACGAAGTAGAAGAACGAACCCGGGATGCCCAGCAATCCGCCGGACAGGATCAGGGCCGCGACGCCGACGACCTCGACGTGGCCCTGGTACAGGTCACTCCAGACTCCGTAGGCGATGGCAGCGAGCCAGCAGAAGATGGCAACCCCGAGAAAGATCCTGGCTTCGGACTTCATGTCAGTTGTCGACCTCCTGGCCCTTCTTCGAGGGCCCGCGGTACGTGCGGTCGGTGTTGAACGGATGCGTGCTCGTGGCGTAGGGGCTCATCCCGGCCGCGGCGAGCGCCTTGGACTGGCGGGCAGGATCGATGGGGCCGATCTTCTGCAAAGCGGCCAGGTAGGTCGTGTACGTCTGCATCGACACCACGCGGACCTCGAAGTTCATCTGCGAGTGGTAGGTGCCGCACAGCTCAGCACACCGGCCGACGAAGTTGCCCTTCTTCGTCGCGGTGATCTCGAACTGGTTGTCACGAGTCGTCCCGGTGGTGCCGTACGGAATCACGTCACGCTTGAACAGGAACTCCGGCACCCAGAACGAGTGGATCACATCTTCGGAGTGCTCGATGAAGCGCACGGTGCGGTTCTCGGGGATGACGAGGACGGGAATCTCGTCCTGTGACCCGACGGTGGACAGGTTCAGCGGTCCCGCAGCGGCGTTCTGCGCAGTGCCGCTGGCCCCGCAGGAGTACGAGCTGTTGCCCGCTGCCTCGTCGCACCTCTCGGGGGGTACGACGTTGTCGCGCGCCTTCGTGTTGCCGGCGTTGTCGGCGACGTCCTGCTGGCCCGGGTACACCGTGTTGCGCCTGGTGCCGTCGGCGGCGAGGTAGGACAGGTACTCGAACTGCCAATTCCACTTGAACGCATCCACCTGGACGATGACGTCGGGATTCTTCGTCAACTTGTTGACGTAGTCCTCGACCACGACGGTGCGGTAGAACAGGCCGGCGATGACGATGAACGGGAACGTGAAGCAGACGATCTCGACGGCGAAGTTGTACTTGGTCTGGCGCGGCAGCTCGTCACTCTTCTTGCGATACCGCAAGCAGGCCCAGAAGATGAGCCCCCACACCACGACGCCGAGGGCGAGCGCGGTGACGCCCGTCCACGTCCACAGCACGCGCATCCGGGTGGCCTGCTTGGTGACTCCCGTGGGCCAGCCGAAGCGCAGATTGCGCTCCCACTGCTGCGCCGAACAGCCCGACAACGTCAGGGTCAGCAACGCCAGCAGACCGGCCACCCGAACGGTCTTCATCCGGGCGAGTGGGCGACCCCAAGGCTTACGCGACACCTGTGAACCACCCTTCGTACACCCACGTCCGAGCACTAGGCCGAGGGTACTTGACCTCTCCCCGACCACCGGCTCGGGGTGGGCACCGGGATACTGGTCGGCGTGTGTGGACTGATCGGTTTCGTATCGGCTGATGGCGCCGCGGCACGCGCTGTTCCCGGAGTGGAGACGGCGCTGCGCGACATGCGTCACCGCGGCCCCGACGAAGGCGGTGTTTGGCACGACGCCGACGTGGCGATCGGTTTCCGTCGCCTCGCTTTCATCGACCTCGACCACTCTCACCAGCCGCTGCCCTGGCTCGGCGGCCGGTACCAGTTGATCTTCAACGGCGAGATCTACAACTATCTCGAGCTGCGTGAGCGGCTCACCCGCGACTTCGGCGCCACGTTCAAGACCGAAGGCGACGGCGAAGCCATCGTGGCCGGTTACCACTACCTCGGCGAGAAGTTCGTGCGCGAGCTGCGGGGCATGTTCGCCTTCCTCATCTGGGACACCCGCGACAAGGTGCTTTTCGGTGCTCGCGACTGGTTCGGGATCAAGCCGCTGTACACGATGAGCGACGCCCGGGGCACGTTCTTCGCCAGCGAGAAGAAGTCGCTGCTCGACCTGGCCAGCGTCGAGGAGCGGCAGGCGGTCGATCACACCGCGGTGCAGCACTACCTCACCCTGCAATACGTCCCGGAACCGGCGTCCATGCACACCGCGATCCGCCGCGTCGAGTCCGGCACGCACTTCACCCTGCGACCCGGCGAACCGATGCGTTCGCACCGCTACTTCCATCCGGACTTCGAGATCCGTGCGGTACCCGAGCCCGACAAGCTCTACCGCCGCATCGCCGAGGCCCTCGAGGACTCCGTCGAGAAGCACATGCGCGCCGATCCCGACGTCACCGTCGGTTCGTTCCTGTCCGGCGGCATCGATTCAACCGCGGTTGCGGCACTGGCCAAGCGGCACAAGCCCGACCTGCTCACCTTCACTACCGGTTTCGAGCGAGAAGGCTTCAGCGAGATCGACGTTGCGGCCGAGTCGGCGGCCGCGATCGGCGTCGAGCACATCACCAAGGTCGTCACGGCCGAGGAGATGATGGAGACGCTGCCGCTGATCGTCTGGTACCTCGACGACCCGGTGGCCGACCCCGCGCTCGTCCCGCTGTATTTCATCGCCCGCGAGGCCCGCAAACGGGTCAAGGCGGTGCTGTCCGGTGAGGGTGCCGATGAGCTGTTCGGCGGTTACACGATCTACCGGGAGCCGATCTCGCTACACGGGTTCTCCTACCTCCCGGCGCCGGCCAGACGTGGCCTCGGCAAGCTCTCGACCCGCATCCCCGAGGGCCGGCGCGGCAAGGACCTGCTGCGCCGCGGCGCGATCGGCATCGAGGAGCGCTACTACGGCAACGCGCGGATCTTTCGGCCCGACGAGATGCAGGGCCTGTTCCCTGGTTACCAGCCCGACGTCTCCTACATGGACGTCACCGGCCCCCTCTACGACCGCACCACGCACCTGGACGACTCGACACGGATGCAGTACGTCGACCTGTTCACCTGGCTGCGAGGCGACATCCTGGTCAAGGCCGACAAGATGACGATGGCCAACTCCCTCGAGCTGCGGGTGCCGTTCCTGGACACCGAGGTGTATGCCGTCGCCTCGTCGATACCCACGGACCTGAAGCTGACCAAGGAGACGACGAAGTACGCGCTGCGCCGCGCCCTCGAGCTGATCGTCCCGGCGCACGTGATCAACCGACCGAAGCTCGGTTTCCCGGTGCCGATCCGGCATTGGCTCAAGGACGTCATGTACGAGTGGGCACGCGCGATCATCACCGACTCGCAGGCCGACGAGCTCGTCGACCGCGACGCCGCACTCCGCCTGCTCGAGGCCCATCGCGAGGGCCCGCACGACTACTCACGCAAGATCTGGACGCTGCTCGTGTTGTTGATCTGGCACGGGATCTTCGTGGAGGGACGCATTGTGATCACGCCGCCCGAGCCGGTGTACCCGGTGCGTCTGTAGTCGCTACTCCCCCGTGTCCCCGGTGGTCAGTTCGACGACGACGTCGAGCTGGCCCAGATGGCGGGCGTACTCCTGCAGGACGTGCAGGAGCACCCGCTCGAGCGTTGCTGGTGCGCCGCCGTCCCAGCGCGGCCCGGGGGCGCCGATGTCGTGCAGGTGCGCTGCCGTCACGATGTCGCGCGTGCGCTCACCCTGACTGAGCAGAGCAGCGAGCACACCATCACCTGACATGCCGATCGGGACGACCCACTGTCCGTCCGGGGCGTCACCCCACGGGTCATCGACCGGCTCGCCGACGAAGCCCCAGACCAGCCAGCGCCGCTCCATGTAGCGCAGATGGACGGCCAGCTGCAGCGGCGTCCAACCGGACGGCAGCACGCTGGCGACCTGCGCGTGAGCCGGCAGGGAGCGGATCTTCTCGGTCACGCACCCGCGGAAGTAGTCGAGGTAGCGCAGGAGCACGTCGGCCCGATCGCCGGGCACGGTGGGCTCGGGGAAGTCCATTGCGGCGTCAGGCGAGGTGGGGCAGCACCTCGGCCGCGCAGTCGTCGCCGTAGGACTCAGCCAGGCGGGCGGCGAACTCGTCCTTGACGACGGTGTACTCCTGCGTGCCGAGCGTCTCGAGCACCATGGTCGCCAGCAGGCTGCCGACCTCGGCCGAACGCTCCCAGGACAGACCCCACTCGCGGGCGGTGAGCAGGCCGCCGCGAAAGGCGTCGCCGACGCCGGTGGGGTCGGCCTTGCTGCGCTCCTTCGCGACCGGGGTGTGCACGGTGCCGAAATCGCCCACGATCTCGACGCCCCTTGAGCCGAGCGTGGTCACGCGGACGTTCACCTGGGCGTCGATCTCGGCGGTGCTCAGTCCGGTCTTGGACTCCAGCAGCTCGCGCTCGTAGTCGTTGGTAAACAGCAGATCGGCACCCTCGATCAGCTGCTTGAGCTGGTCGCCGTCCATCCGGGTGACCTGCTGCGACGGGTCCGCGACGAATCGCAGGTCCTTGTCGCGGCACTCTTCGCTGTGCTTGACCATTGCCGCCGGGTCGTAGGCGCTGATCACGACGAGGTCGGCGCCGGTGGCGTCCCAGATCGGGCTGATCTCGATCTCGCCCGAGTCGGACATCGCACCTGCGTAGAACGACCCGATCTGGTTCATCTCGGTGTCGGTGGTGCACACGAAGCGCGCGGTGTGCTTCGTCGGCGAGACGTAGACGTGCCCGCAGTCCACGCCGTGCGTCTCGAGGAACTCGCGGTACTCAGCGAAGTCCTCCCCGACAGCGCCGACGAGCACCGGTGAGCCACCGAGCTGCGCCATGGCATAGCAGATGTTCGGCGCCACACCGCCGCGCTTGATGGTCAGCTCGTCGACGAGGAACGACAAGGACACCTTGTGCAGGTGATCGGCAAGCAGCTGATCGGCGAACCGTCCCGGGAAGTGCATGAGGTGATCGGACGCGATGGACCCCGCAACAAGAACCGGCATTACCGCACCCTAACCGAGCAGGTGGGACTCAGCCGCAGAAGCTGTTCCCGCACGCGCAGCCGCCACCGGCGTTGGGGTTATCGATGGTGAAGCCCTGCTGCTCGATGGTGTCGGTGAAGTCGACGGTGGCGCCGCCCAGGTAGGGGGCGCTCATCCGGTCGACGACGACCGGGACACCGTGCGGCGCGAGCTCGACGTCCCCGTCGAGAACCCGCTCGTCGAAGAACAGCTGGTACTGCATGCCCGAGCAACCACCCGGCTGCACGGCGATGCGCAGGCGCAGGTCGTCACG
The DNA here is from genome assembly GCF_964244045.1 of uncultured Jatrophihabitans sp. Lineage (NCBI taxonomy): Bacteria > Bacillati > Actinomycetota > Actinomycetes > Jatrophihabitantales > Jatrophihabitantaceae > Jatrophihabitans > uncultured Jatrophihabitans sp. The sequence continues at coordinate 92,964 of NZ_CAXTHK010000004.1, forward strand.
GCCCTCGGCCTCGAGCAGGCTGCGGACCTTACCCGCGGCTGCATCGGTGAGAGCGACATCATTTGACGCCTCAACTGCGACGTCTGCTGCGGTGCTGAGCTCGACAGTGGTCTCGGTGCTGGTCATATGACGCTCCTCTAAGAACGCGGGAGGTAGGTGCTGCTCGCGTATCGCGGTTCTCCTGGCAACCGGCGCGTGCCGATCGTCATTCCCCATCGTAACGAACTCCGGCGCACGTTTCGGGTTACACCGGGCACAGGAGACCCTAGCGGACCACAGTTAGTCTGTTCGGGTGAAGCTTTCCCGCCGTGGCGCCACCGCCCTCACCGTGACCGACACCGACGTCGAGCAGGACACCGCCGGGATCGACTTCCACAAGCCTGCCAAAGGCCGTCCCACCCCGAAGCGACGTGACGCCCAGGGCCGCAAGGGCCCGGTGACCGCGCCGAAGACCCGTAAAGAGGCCTACGCCCGGCAGAAGCAGCTCACAAAGGAGCAACGCGCAGCGCAAAAGGCGGGCACGGCGCCGACGAAGGCCCGCTCGGCCGCCGAGCAGCGGGCGGCGCTCAAACGCGGCGATCCCGACGCCCTTCCTCGTCGAGACCAGGGCAAGACCCGCAAGCTCGCGCGCGACTACGTCGACTCGACGCGCATGCTCAGCAATTACATGCTTCTGCTGTTCCCGCTGTTCATCCTGACCACGGTCGTGCCGCAGCTGCGCCTGCTCGAACTGGCCGTTATCGTGATCTTCCTGGGCCTGGTCGGCGAGTGGTTCATCGTGGGTCGCCGGTTGCGGGCCCTGGCGCTCGAACGCTTCGGCGAGGCAGACGGCACCAACATGGGCATCGGCTTCTACATGGGCTCGCGGGCCTACATGCCGCGTAAGTGGCGCCTGCCCGCCCCACAGGTGCAGCGCGGCGACACGTTCTAGGGTGCTCACATGATCACGAGCACCATGCAGGACGATTTCCAGCTCACGACCACCGCGATCCTGCAGCACGGCGCGCAGGTGTACCCCGACAGCGAGGTCGTCACCTGGACGGGCGGCGGCGCCCGGCGCGCCACGTTCACCGAGATCGCGGCCAACGCCAATCGCTTCGCCGCCGCGCTCACCGAGCTGGGCGTCCAACCAGGGGACGCCATCGGCACCTTCTGCTGGAACACCGCCGAGCACGTCGAGGCCTACTACGCCATCCCGGGCATGGGCGCGGTCGTGCACACCCTCAACATCCGGCTCACGGCAGAGCAGGTCGCGCAGATCGTCGAGCACGCCGGCGACCGGATGATCATCGTCGACGATTCCCTCGTGCCGCTGCTGGCTGCCGTTGCCCCGCAGCTGTCGAGCGTCGAGGCATACATCGTGGTGGGCCAGGCCGACACCTCAGCCCTCGAAAACCACGCCACAGTCCACCGCTACGCCGACCTGCTGGCGGCGCAGGAGCCGACGTTCGACTGGCCCGACATCGACGAGAAGTCGGCCGCGGCCATGTGTTACACCAGCGGCACGACGGGCGACCCGAAGGGCGTCGTCTACTCGCACCGCTCGACGTACCTGCATGCGTTGGCCACGCTCGCCGCTGGCGTCACGGGCTTCACCGAGGCCGATCGCATCCTGACCTTTGTGCCGATGTTCCACGTCAATGCATGGGGAATCCCGTTCGGCGCCTTCCTCGGCGGCTCGACGCTGCACCTGCCGGCGCAGTTCATGACGCCCGATCAGGTATGCGCGTTCATCGCGGCCGAGCGCTCGACGGTCGCCTCGGCGGTGCCGACCATCTGGGGCGGCATCATGCAGTACGGCCGCGAGCACGAGATCGACCTGTCGTCGCTGCGGATGGGCACCTCCGGCGGCGCTGCGATCCCCCGCTCGCTGATGGCGGGTTTCGAGCAGACCTACGGCGTGCGCATCATCCAGGGCTGGGGCATGACCGAGACCTCCCCGGTGGCCGGCATGGCCTGGCCGCCGCCCGAGGTCGAACCAGGCGCTCCCGACGAGCTGGACTGGCGGCTCAAGTCGGGGCGCGTCGTGCCCGGCGTGCAGATGCGCATCGTCTCCGAAGACGGCGACGTGCTGCCGTGGGACGGCACAGCGGTCGGCGAGATCGAGGTCCGCGGGCCGTGGATCACCGGCTCGTACCACGCCACCGACGTCCCCGAGAAGTTCGACGACGGCTGGCTGCGCACCGGCGACATCGGCACCATCGACCACCGCGGCTTCTTCCTGATCACCGACCGCAGCAAGGACGTGATCAAGTCCGGCGGCGAGTGGATCTCCTCCGTCGAGCTCGAGAACCTGCTGGCCGCGAGCCCCGACGTCGCCGAGGCGGCGGTCATTGGCATCCCGGACGAGAAGTGGACAGAGCGTCCGCTCGCGGCCGTCGTGCTGCGCTCGGGCGCCGCCGCCTCCCCCGAACAGCTCGCGCACTTCCTCGACGGCAAGGTCGCGGCGTGGCAGATCCCCGAAAACTGGACGTTCATCGACGAGGTGCCCAAGACGACGGTCGGCAAGTTCGACAAGAAGGTGCTGCGCTCGCAGTTCGCCGACGGCGAGCTCAAGGTCGAACGCAGCCGCTGAGCCGGCTCCCCTCTTGCTGATCAACAGCGCCGAAACGTCGTCCTACGACGTTTCGGCGCTGTTGATCACGGTTGGGGGTAGCCGTTGAGGTAGGCCAGCACGGCCAGGACCCGGCGGTTGTCGTCCTCGGACGGCGGTAGGCCGAGCTTGCCGAAGATGCTGTTGGTGTGTTTGCTGACCGCCTTCTCGCTGACCGTCATCTTCGCGGCGATGGCAGCGTTCGACCGTCCCTCGGCCATCGCCTCGAGCACCTCACGCTCCCGCGGCGTCAGGGTGGCCAGCGGCTCGTCGCCGGCCCGGCGGCTCAGCAGCTGGGCAACGACGTCGGGGTCCATGGCCGTGCCGCCGGCGGCCACCTGACGCACCGCGTCGACGAACTGCCGCACGTTGAACACCCGGTCCTTGAGCAGGTAACCCACCCCACCCGAGCGATCGGCGAGCAGTTCCCGCGCGTAGAGCTGCTCGACGTATTGCGACAGCACGAGCACCGGCAACCCGGGCACCTGTCGGCGCGCCTCGATGGCAGCGCGCAACCCCTCGTCGGTGAAGGTCGGCGGCAGGCGTACGTCGACGACCGCGATGTCGGGTCGGTGGGTGACCAGCGCTCGCAGCAGCGACGGCCCGTTGTCGACGGCCTCGACGACCTCGCAGTCGTTGGCCTCGAGCAGCCGGATCAGCCCGTCGCGGAGGAGGGCAAGGTCTTCGGCGAGGACGACGCGCACGGCAGCACCATAGCCACGACGGTCGGACCACCCGGCGGGCTCGACACGGCAAGCGAGCCGTCGAAGGCCGACAGCCGACGCTCGATGCCGCGCAAGCCGGTGCCGCAGGCCGGGTCGGCGCCGCCCCGGCCGTCGTCGCGGACCGCCACGCGCAGCGTGTCGCCGGCGTGCTCCAACGCGATCACCGCGTGCCGGGCGCCGCTGTGTTTGATGACATTGGCCAGCGCCTCGGCAACCGCGAAGTAGGCGGCTGATTCGACCGGAGCGGGCAGCCGGCCGACGCCGTCGGCGTGGACGTCGGCAGGCAGCGGGCTGGCCAGGGCCAGCGCGTGGACGGCGCCGACCAGCCCGCGGTCGGCCAGCACCGGCGGGTGGATGCCACGAACGAGGTCGCGCAGCTCGGTCAGCGCTGCGCTGCTGGACGCACGGGCCTCGGCCACGAGGGCAAGCGCCGCCTCGGGGTCGTCGGCGAACTGGTCCTCGGCCAGCGCGAGGGTCATGCCGACCGAGACCATGCGGGCCTGCGCGCCGTCGTGCAGGTCGCGCTCAATACGTCGCAGCTCTGCCGCCGACGTGTCGACGGTCTCGGCACGGGACTCGGTGAGTTGCTCGACGCGCAACGCCAACCGGCTCTTCTCCGACGTCGAGAGCAGCGCCCGTCCGACGACGGCCCGGCCGCGCAGGGCCAGGCCCGGCGGCGCCCACCAGATCAGCAGCAGGTCCAGGACGGCCTCGACGATCCCGACGACCGCGAGAACCAACCCGAGCGTGCCGTCGGCGAGCAGCCAGTACACGTCGCGGCGGCGCGCCGGGTCGCGGACCAGCAACCGCAACCGGCCCAACCAGCCGGCGCCTGCGACGTGCAGGTACGGGGAAGGAATGGGCCCGTGACCGTCGATCATCGGGATGCGACGGCGCTGCAGGTCGGCCAGCGGGCGGATCAACAGCACCGTGCCCAGCACGATCGGAATGCCGGCCGACACGACGATCAGCGCCGTTCCGACCGTGATCAGGATGAACAGCGTGAGGCTGACGGCCGCCACCACGACGGCCTCGACGGACCACCTCAGCAGGGCGATCCGGCGGCGCAGCTGCACTTCCACCCCGCCATCCTGACGCACTCCCGGCCGGCGCGCGGTGGAGAAAACTCCACCCTCGATGGGGGTCCAGGGCCACTGCGCCCGCTCCGGCGAGCCGGAAGCGTCGACGGCACAACGATCCGATGACCGGAAGGCAGCACCATGGGACCCACTCCGACTCGTCCGCGGCCCAGCACCGTGCGGGCCGCGCGCTGGAGCGCCACGCACCCCTGGAAGGCGATCTCGCTGTGGCTGGTATTCGTGGCCGCCTGCATCGCGGTCGGCAGTGTCAGCGGCACGCATCAGGCGAGCGGCTTGGACCTCACGACCGGCCAGTCGGGACGCGCCGCGCACTGGCTGCACGACAGCGGACTCGAGCGGCCGGACACCGAGAACGTGCTGGTGACCGCTCGGGCCGGCGCGCTACCCGCGGTTGAGGCCCAGACGACGCTGACGCAGGCCGCACGCGGGTTGGCGCGGTTACCACTCGTGTCGGCGGTCAGCGCGCCGGTCACGTCTCGGGACGGCAGCGCGATGACGATCGCGGCCACGTTGCGCGACGCCGGCAAGGAGCAATCCGACGTCGACGTCTCGTCGTTGCAGGCCGTGACCGCGGCGGTGCAACGTGCCCATCCCGACCTGCGGGTCGAGCAGGTCGGCGCGGTATCGCTGGACACGGCCGTCAACGACCGCGTGGACGAGGACCTGTCGGCCGCGACGACATTCAGCCTGCCCGTCACGCTGGCCATCCTGCTGGTGGCGTTCGGCGCCATCGTCGCGGCCGGGGTGCCCGTGCTGCTGGCGCTGTCCGCGGTCGGTTCGGCGACCGGGCTGTCGGCGCTGGCCTCGCACCTCGTTCCCGACTCCGGCAGCACCTCAGCGATGATCCTGCTGATGGGCATGGCCGTCGGCGTCGACTACTCACTGTTCTACGTCAAGCGGGCCCGGGCCGAACGGCAGGCCGGGCACAGCGCGCTCGACGCGGTCGAGATCGCGGCCGAGACGGCTGGGCACTCGGTGCTCGTCTCAGGATCGACCGTGGTCGTGGCGATGGTCGGCATGTATCTGACCGGCAACCTCGTCTTCGCCTCGCTGGCCACTGGGTCGACCATCGTGGTGGCCGTCGCGGTGCTGGGCTCCCTGACCGTGTTGCCGGCGGTACTGGTGAAACTGGGCCGGGCCATCGACCGGCCGCGGGTGCCGGTGCTGTGGCGTCTGACGGCCGGTGAACGCGAGCCGCGGCTGTGGCCGGCCCTGCTGCGCCCAGCCCTCGAGCGTCCCGGTCGCACGCTCACCGTCTCCGTCCTCGCGTTGGCCCTGCTCGCCCTGCCTGCGCTGGGCATGCGGCTCGCATCCGACAGCCCGGCGTCGCTGCCGAACGTCATCGCCGAGAAGCAGTCCCTCGATCGGCTGAGCACCGCGTTCCCGGACCAGAACGCCACCCAGCGGGTCGTGGTGCGAGCGCCCGCCGGGTCAGCCCCAGCGGTGGTCGGCGCGCTGGCCGACATCGCCAAGCGCGGCGCGGCCGACGGCGCGTTCGTGCCCGGTCGAGCGGACATCCGCACGTCGCGGGACGGCACGGTGCACGCGCTGACGCTCCAGGCGCCCTTCGACGCAGAATCCGGCAAAGCCCGGGCAGGCGTGACGTCCCTGCGCTCCACGCTGGTGCCGGATGCGGTCGTGCGCATTGCCGGTGCACGGTGGGCCGTCGGCGGCGACAGTGCCGATGCGATGGACGCCGATCGGCAGTTGTCGGACCGCCTGCCGTGGGTGATCGCGTTCGTGGTCGGGCTGACCATGCTGATCATGGGCTGGGTGTTCCGTTCCGTGGTGATCGCGCTGAGCACCGCCCTCGTCAACCTGCTCTCCGCGGGCGCGGCATTCGGGGCACTCGTCGCGGTGTTCCAGAATTCCTGGGCCGAGGGTTTGCTCGGCTTCCACTCGACCGGTGCGTTGATCAACTGGATTCCGCTGTTCACGTTCGCGGTGCTGTTCGGGTTGTCGATGGACTACCACGTATTCGTGATCAGTCGGATCCGCGAGGCCGCTATGCAGGGCCTTTCGACGCGCGACGCTATCCGGATGGGCATCACCGGATCGGCCGGCACCGTCACCTCGGCAGCGATCGTGATGATCTCCGTCTTCGCGATCTTCGCCTCGCTGCACATGATCGAGATGAAGGAACTCGGCGTCGGGCTGGCGGTGGCCGTGCTCGTCGACGCGCTGGTCGTGCGGGTGATCGTGCTGCCGTCGTTGATGATGCTGCTCGGGCGCTGGAACTGGTGGCCGGGACGCCTGGCGTCAGTCGGCCTCGAGGGACATCGGACCGTAGATCTTGGTCCCGTCCTCGAGCAACGTGACCTGCGCGACGCCCGCGTCTGACAGCTCGCGGAACGTCTCGCCCAGCCAGCTCTCGGCGTCGGACTGGTTCTGGAACGGCGGCTGCGCAACATCCGGGACCTCGGTCAGCTCGGTGCCGTCGGCCTGCTCCATGCGCCACGTCCAGGTCATGGCGTCACCTTACGGACCGCGTCCGGACGGGCGGGCACGGCGTCCGGATGCAAGATCGCCGCGAGCGCTTCGACCCCGTCAACGAGGCGCGGTCCCGGACGCACGACGAGCCCGTCGCCGTCGATTGCCCATACCGGCACGCCGGGCAGCACGTCGATGACCGGTTCGCGCCCGGCGCGCGCTAACGCACCGAACACGAATCCCGCGGACCGCGACGAGACACTGGCCTGTTCCGCCCTGGCAGGCATTCCGACTGGCCACTCACGAGCGGCATCACGGCCGCGGGTCAGTGCCGGAGTCTCACCGGGCTTCCCCTACCAGGACAGTTTTTGCTGAGTGCCGCGGCTGTTCCCGCGGCGGCGGAAACGTATCCCTGCGTGGCAACGACGGTCAACGTGGGGTGACGCAGTCCTCCGGGCTCACCGCTCGGTTCGTGCGGTCCGGGCATACTGGCTCGGTGAATGACGCCCCGATCGATCTCGTTGCGGTCGGCGAGGACGTCGAGTGGACCGACGCGGGTTGCGCCGCGCAGGTCCGTCCGCTGGCGACCACGGTTGGCGGTCGACTCGGTGAGCTGATCGAGTGGCTCGCCGCGACGCAGGGTCAGCTGCCGGTAAGCGCGCCGAAGCGAGCCCGTTGCGTGGTGCTCGGGCCGATCAGCGAGCCCGTCACAGTGCTCGCCGACGAACTCGGTGTGCAGGTCCGCGAGCTCGCCGTGGCCGACACCGAAAGCCCCGAGAGTGCCTTCGCCCTCGGGATCGCTGCGGCCGACGACGAGATCGACTCCGGTGCTGACCTGCTGATCGTCGCCGACCCCGACGACTCGGTGGCCTCGGCGCTGATCGTTGCTGTCCTGACGGGCGCCGAACCAGTAGCCCTGCTCCCCCGAGGCGCCGCCGCCACCGACACCGACGCCTGGATCGCCGCCGCCACAGCGTTACGCGACGGGCGCCGGCGACTGGCCGATCTGCGCACCGACCCGTCCGCGTTGCTGGTCGCGCTCGGCCATCCGCGGCTGGCCGCCACGGTGGCGTTGATCATGCGCGCGGTGGCCCGCCGCACCGGTCTCGTGCTCGACGGTGCGGCTGCCGTCGCCGCTGCCCTGCTGTGTCACGACGTCCAGGCCCGGACGGGCCGCTGGTGGCAGATCGCCGACGCGGGCACCGATCCGGCGCAGCATCGCGCGGCCATCGAGCTCGGCCGGCGGCCGCTGCTCGACCTCGGGGTGGCGCACGGCGACGGCACCGCCGGCCTGCTCACCGTCCCGGTGCTGCGCGCTGCCGCAGCGCTTGCCGAAGGTGCGGCATGACGGACGACACAAAGAAATACAGCAACCCGGAGAAGGCAGTCACCTGGCACGTGCGGGTGGCCGCGGCCTGGAGCTGGCGCCTGCTCATCATCGGGCTCGGCGTCTACGTCCTGGCGAAGGTCTTCGACCGGGTCGAGCTGGTCGCCTTCTCCTTCGTGCTCGCCCTGTTCTTCACCGCAGTGCTGCACCCGCTCGAGAAGTCGCTACGCCGGTTGCCGGGTTCCCGCTCGCTGTCGGCCGGGCTTGCCCTGCTGATCGGTCTGCTGGTGCTCAGCGGCATCGGGTACTTCGTGGTGTGGCAGATCAGCCGGCACTCCGGCGAGCTCAGCGACCAGGTGTCCGACCTGGTTGACAAGGGCCGAAACTGGCTGCGCACCGGCCCGCTGCATCTGAAGTCGAGTGACCTCGACAAGGCGGCAGACAACATCAAGAACGCCATCAGCGACAACAAGGGCGAGGTGATCAGCGGGGCCATCGACACCGTGACCACCGTCCTTGAGGTGTTCGGATCACTGCTGCTCATCCTGCTGTCGACGTTCTTCCTGCTCCGCGACGGTGCGGCGATCTGGACCTGGACGCTGCGGCTGTTCCCCGAGCGGGCGCAGGAACGCCTCGACCGCGCCGGCCACGTCGGCTGGCGCACCCTGGGCGGCTACATGCGTGGGCAGGTTCTCATCGCGCTGTTCCACGGCATCTCGGTGATGATCATCCTGCTTATCCTGCAGGTGCCCCTCGCCGCCGCGCTCGGCGTGTTGATCTTCCTGGGCTCCTTCATCCCGCTGATCGGCCTCACGGTCACGGGCGCGCTCTGCGTTGCGGTGGCCCTGCTCGAACACGGTCTCACCGCGGGCATCGTCGTCGCCGTCGCGATCATCGTGCTGGTCCAGCTCGAGGCCCACCTGCTGCAGCCGTTGATCATGAGCCGCAGCGTCGAGGTGCACCCGCTGGCGATCGCCTTAGCCGTCATCACCGGCACCACCCTCTACGGCATCGTCGGCGCGCTACTCGCCGTCCCGCTGATCGCCTTCGTCAACTCGACGGTCCACGCGCTGCGCGACACCCCGGCGTTGCCGGTCGAGGGCTCGACGTTCCCGGTGCGGCATCGCGAGGAGGTCGGCGGTGACCCCGTCGACATGACCGTGCCCGAGGACGGCGAGGACGACACCCCGAACATCCCGAACCCGTCAGCGGACGTGTGACTCCACGAACGGCGGCTTGACGACCCGTACGGCACTGCGCCGCCCGCGGACGTCGATGGCGAGCTCGTCGCCGTCCTGAACGCCGGCGGCAGTGGCGATCAGGGCCAGCCCGATGCCCACGCGCAGGGACGGCGAGAACGTCCCGCTCGTCACCTCGCCAACGGGGTCTCCACCGGCGTCGAGCACCGGCATGTGCGCACGCGGGATGCCGCGGTCGAGGGCCTGCAACCCGCGCAGCGTCCGCCCGGGCCCGCGTTCCTTTTCGGCCAGCAGGGCATCGCGGCCCCAGAAGGCGCCCTTGCCCCAGCCGACCGCCCAGCCCGAGCGGGCCTGCAACGGGGAGATGTCGAGCGAGAGGTCCTGCCCGTGCAGCGGGTAACCCATCTCGGTACGCAACGTGTCGCGTGCGCCCAAACCGGCAGGCATCCCGCCGACGGCCGCCGCGGCGTCCACCAGCGCGTCCCACAGCGGCGGGACGACGTCCCACAGCGGTAGCAGCTCGTACCCGTGCTCGCCGGTGTAGCCGGTGCGGCAGACGCGGACGGGTTGGCCGGCCCACTCGGCGTCGGCGTAGGCCATGTAGCCCAGCGCCGCGGGCAGGCCGACAGCGGCGAGCACCTCCTGCGACTTCGGGCCCTGGACGGCGAGCACGCCGTAATCACGGTGCTGGCCGATGACCTCGACGCCTGCCGGCGCAGCGGCCTGCATCCGGGCGACGACCTCGTCGGTGTTCGCGGCGTTCGGGACCAGGAAGACGTGCTCGTCGTCAACGAGATAGGCGATCAGGTCGTCGACGACGCCACCCGACGGGTCGCAGCACAGCGTGTACTGCGCCTGACCCGCCCCGATGCGACCGAGGTCATTCGACAGTGTCGCGTTCACGAAGTCCCGGGCGCCGGGGCCACGCACCACGGCCTTGCCCAGGTGCGAGACGTCGAAGATGCCGACGGCCTCGCGGACCGCTGCGTGCTCCTTCAGGACGCCGCCACCACTGGCCGAGTACTCGATCGGCATCTCCCAACCGCCGAAGTCCGCCATCTTCGCGCCCAGCGCCTTGTGCCGCTCGTGCAGGGCTGAGGTCAGCAACGTGCTCATGCCGCCAACCTAGTGGCCGACCCGATCCGGCGCCGGACCTACGATCGTGTCCATGCCGCCCGCCGCGCCGCCGCCCCCCGCCTTCGCGCCGTCCGTCTCGGTCGTTGCTCCCACGTCCCAGATCCGGGCCGACGCGGTGGTGGTCGGTGTCCACTCCGGTAGGGACGGCATGCGCGTGGCCGCCGGCGCGGAGGCCGTCGACGCGGCGCTAGGCGGACGGTTGTACGAGGCGCTGCGCGCGCTCGGCGCCACCGGCAACGTCGATGAGGTGCTCAAGATCCCGACGCTCGGGCTCGCGGACTTTCCCCTGGTGGTGGCGACCGGGCTCGGCGCTGATGACACCGGCGTGGCCGCTGAGGCCGCCCGTCGAGGGACTGGCGCAGCCCTGCGGTCGCTGACCGGCCAGCGTCGCGTGCACCTGGCCCTAGACGCCCCGGCGGGTGCGCTCGCCGAGGGTGCGCTGCTCGGGGCCTACGCCTTCACCGCCTACAAGTCGAGCGCGGCCAAGCGCGTGCTCCGCACGATCACCGTGGCGGCCACCCCGCCGGCGCGCGCCGAGGTGAAGCGAGCCCAGGTCGTAGCCGAGGCCGTCGCCCTCACCCGTGACCTCGTCAACACCCCGCCCAACGACCTCTACCCCGAGTCGTTCGCCGAGCGAGCGCGCGCCCTGGCCGAGAACCGCGACCTGTCGGTCGAGGTGCTGGACGAGAAGGCGCTGCGCCGCGGCAAGTTCGGCGGCATCCTCGGCGTCGGCCAGGGCAGCGCGCGTCCGCCCCGCCTGGTGCGCATCAGCTACCGCCCGGCGAAGGCCAAGGCGCACCTCGCCCTGGTGGGCAAGGGCATCACCTTCGACAGCGGCGGTCTCAACCTCAAGACCGCGAACATGGCCGCGATGAAGTCCGACATGGGTGGCGCGGCGGCAGCCATCGCCAGCGTGCTCGCGATCGCGACGCTCAAGCTGCCGGTCAGTGTCACGGCAACGGTGCCGATGGCCGAGAACATGCCCTCGGGTACGTCGTACCGGCCGTCGGACATCCTGCGCATGTACGACGGCAGCACCGTCGAGATCGGCGACACCGACGCCGAGGGCCGGGTGATCCTTGCTGACGCTCTCGTGCGGGCCGGACAGGACGACCCCGACTACCTCATCGAGGCCTCGACGCTCACCGGCGCGCAGATCGTCGCGCTCGGCCCGCGTCTGATCGGCGCCATGGGCACCGACGGCTGGCGCGACACAGTTGTCGCCGCCGGGGCCTCGGCCGGCGAGGGGCTCTGGGCGATGCCGCTGCCCGACGAGCTGCGCACGAACCTCGACTCCCCCGTGGCGGACATCGCCAACATCCCTGGCGAGCGCTGGGCCGGCATGCTCGTGGCGGGCCGGTTCCTGGGCGAGTACGTACCCGACGGTGTGCCGTGGGTGCACCTCGACATCGCCGGGCCGGCGTTCAACCAGGGCTCCGCCCACGGCTACACGCCCAAAGGTGGCACCGGCGCAGGCGTGCGGACCATGATCGCCGCCGCCGAGCACCTCGCCGCCCGCTGATCTCCAACACCCGCTGGTGGTCAGCGGCGGTAGGCACGCATCCGCTCCGGGTAGCCGACCGCGGCCACGTCGTAGCAGCGCATCGCGTGCTTGCGGGCGAACGCTTCGGCCCAGCGCGGATTCGGGACGCGGCGCCGCGTGCACTCGCCGTCGCCGGCCACGAGCACGAGCGAAGCCTCGGTGACGGGTGTGCGCGGCTCGAGGTAGGCCTCGACACCGACCCGGGTGCGCACGAAGTCGCGCAGGTGTCCGGTGTCCGAGCGCGAGGCGGTACGCAGCGTTCCGGCACGCGGACGGTGCAGGTTGAGCAGGGGCATCGATCTCTGCGCAGGAGTCGCTGAACAGCCGCTGAAGGGCCCTAGTGCTCACAGTGAACCGACCGTCCGGTGACCCAGTTACCGGGCAGTGCCAAGATGAACGTGCACTCAGCACGCCCGCGCCCAACACGCCGGTGGCGCTTCGTCGGTAGGTAACGTCGGTAGGTAGGAGCACCCGTGGCAGACAACCAGTCCGATCTCGTCATTCTCGGTGGCGGCAGCGGCGGTTACGCCGCAGCGCTGCGTGCGGCCGAGCTGGGCAAGTCCGTCGTGCTGATCGAGAAGGACAAGGTCGGCGGCACCTGCCTGCACCGTGGCTGCATCCCCACCAAGGCGCTGCTGCACGCCGGCGAGATCGCCGACGGTGCGCGCGAGAGCTCGCTGTTCGGCGTCAACGCCACCTTCGAGGGCATCGACATGGCCGGGGTGAACAAGTACAAGGACGGCGTGATCGGCAAGAACTGGAAGGGCCTCACCGGGCTCATCAAGTCACGCGGCATCGAGATCGTCGAGGGCGAGGGCACGCTCGTCGGGCCGAAGACGGTGCAGGTCGGGGACGACACGTACACCGGCGAGAACGTCATCCTCGCCACCGGTTCCTACTCCCGGACACTGCCCGGCCTCGACCTCGACGGCCACCGGGTCATCGCCAGCGAACACGCCCTGCAGCTCGACCACGTGCCCGAGAGCGTCATCGTGCTTGGCGGCGGGGTCATCGGCTGCGAGTTCGCCTCGGCGTGGACCTCGTTCGGCGCCAAGGTGACCATCGTCGAGGCGCTGCCGCACCTCGTCCCCCTCGAGGACGAGGCGAGCTCCAAGCAGCTCGAGCGCGCGTTCCGCAAGCGCAAGATCGACTTCAAGCTGGGCGTGCGGTTCGAGAGTGTCGAGACGACCGACAGCGGCGTGGTCGTGCACCTCGAGGGCGGCGCCACCCTCGAGGCCGAGCTGCTGCTCGTCGCCGTTGGCCGCGGCCCGGTATCGCAGGGTCTCGGTTACGAGGAACAGGGCCTGACGATCGAGCGCGGATTCGTCGTGACGGACGAGCTGCTGCGCACGTCGCTCGACGGCGTCTACGCGGTGGGCGACCTCGTCTCGATCAACGGCGGGCCGCACCTGCAACTGGCGCACGTCGGCTTCGCCGAGGGCATCCTCGTCGCCGAGCACATCGCCGGGTTGCCGGTCGTGCCGATCGACTACGCCGGCGTCCCGCGCATCACCTACAGCCAGCCCGAGGTCGCCTCGGTGGGCCTCACCGAGGTCCAGGCCGCCGAGCAGCACGGCGCCGACAACATCAAGGCGGTCACCTACGACCTGTCCGGCAACGGGCGCAGCGCCATCCTGAACTCCAAGGGCGCGGTGAAACTGATCGCCCAGAAGGACGGGCCCGTGTTGGGCGTACACATCGTCGGCGACCGGGTCGGCGAGCTCATCGCCGAGGCGCAGTTGATCTACAACTGGGAGGCGTTGCCGAGCGAGGTCGCCCAGCTCGTGCACCCGCACCCCACGCAGTCCGAGGCCATCGGCGAGGCGCACCTGCTGCTCGCGGGTAAGCCCCTGCACGTCCACGAATGACCCTCTGCTGACCCCGCCTTTGAATTGAAGGAGTTTCTGGACCCATGTCGACGTCCGTGACCATGCCGCGCCTCGGTGAGAGCGTCACCGAGGGCACTGTGACCCGCTGGCTGAAGGCCGAGGGCGAGCACATCGACGCCGACGAGCCGCTGCTCGAGGTCTCGACCGACAAGGTCGACACCGAGGTCCCCTCACCGGCGTCGGGCACGCTGCTGTCGATCAAGGTCCAGGAGGACGAGACGGTCGAGATCGGCGTCGAGCTCGCCGTGATCGGCGAGGCAGGTGAGGACGGTAGGTCGTCCGACGAGGCCCCCGCCGCCGAGGCCGAACCGGAACCCGAGCCCGAACCTGAGGCGGAGCCCGAGCCGGAAGCAGAGCCCGAGCCCGAGCCGGTCGCGCAGGCCGAGCCGGAGCCGGAGCAGGCACCGAAGCCGCGGCCGGCGCCCGCCGCACCGGAACAAGCCACTGCTGCGGCAGAGCAGTACTCCTCGACCACCGCCGGCGACACCCAGGGCGACGCCACCGCATCGACGGACGGCGACGGCGACGAGGTCGCCGGCGCCTACGTCACTCCCCTGGTACGCAAGCTGGCCAGCGAGCACGGGGTCGACCTCGCCGCCCTGCAGGGCACGGGTGTGGGTGGCCGCATCCGCAAGTCCGACGTCCTCGCTGCGGCCGAGGCAGCCGCCGACAAGAAGGCCGCCGAGACGTCCTCTGCTCCTCCCGCCGCCCAGTCGGCCGCGGCGCAGTCGGCCGCCGGCCCGAGCGACAACCCGGCCGCGGCGGCCACCGCGGCGGCCACGGTCACTCACCAGCGCGGCAAGACCGAACCGTTGTCGCGGATGCGTCAGGTCATCGCCACGCGGATGGTCGAGTCGCTGCAGATTTCCGCGCAGCTGACCACCGTCGTGGAGGTCGACGTCACCCGCATCGCGCGGCTCCGGCAGCGTGCCAAGGCCGACTTCGAGGCCCGTGAGGGCGTCAAGCTGTCGTTCCTGCCGTTCTTCGCCGTGGCCGCCATCGAGGCGCTCAAGGCCCATCCGGTCGTGAACTCCTCCATCGACCTCGAGAACAAGCAGGTCACCTTCCACGACGCCGAGCACCTGGGCATCGCGGTCGACACCGAGCGCGGCCTGCTGGTGCCTGTCATCCACAACGCCGGTGACCTCAACCTGGGCGGAGTGGCCCGCAAGATCTCCGACCTCGCCGAGCGCACCCGTACCAACAAGGTCAGCCCCGACGAGCTCGGGGGCGGCACCTTCACCCTCACCAACACCGGCAGCCGCGGGGCGTTGTTCGACACCCCGATCATCAACCAGCCGCAGGTCGGCATCCTCGGCACCGGCGCGGTCGTCAAGCGACCCGTGGTCATCGACGACGAGGACCTCGGCGAGACGATCGCGGTGCGCTCGATGGTCTACCTTGCGCTGTCCTACGATCACCGCATCGTCGACGGGGCCGACGCGGCCCGCTTCCTCGTGACCATGAAGGAACGGCTCGAGGCGGGGGCTTTCGAGCGCGCGCTCGGGCTGAGCTAGGACGACGTCGTGTTGGTTCTGCTAGCCGGCGCATCCGGGCTCATCGGCCCGGCCCTGCGCGAAAGCCTGCTCGCGGATGGGCACACCGTGCGCACCCTCGTCCGGCGTGAGCCCACCACGCCGGACGAGGACCGCTGGGACCCAGCGGCCGGGTTGATGGACCCGGGCGTGCTCGACGGTGTCGACGTCGCAGTGTGCCTGTCCGGCGCCGGCGTCGGCGACAAGCGGTGGACCGACAAGTATAAGAAGACGATCGTCGCCAGCCGGGTCGACACGGTCGGCACCCTGGCCACGACGATCGCCAAGACCGGCAGCACCGCGAAGCTGGTGTGTGCGTCGGCGGTCGGCTACTACGGTGACACCGGCGACCGACGCATTGACGAGACCGCACCAGCGGGCAACGGCTTCCTGTCCGGCGTCTGCGAGCAGTGGGAGCGCGCCGCTGACCCGGCCCGGGCGGCGGGCGTCACCGTCAGCCACCTACGGACCGGCCTGGTGCTGGCCAAGGCGGGTGGCCTGCTGCCGCGACTCGGGTTGCTGGTCAAGCTGGGGCTCGGCGGCAAGCTCGGTTCTGGTCGTCAGTACTTCCCGTGGATCTCGCTCACCGACGAGATAGCCGCCATCCGCTTTGTCCTGGAACAGGACGTGCCCGGGGCGGTGAACCTGACCGCCCCCAACCCGGTGACGAACGCCGAGTTCACGAAGACCCTAGGTTCGGTGCTGCACCGGCCGACGTTCCTGATTGTGCCCGGCTTCGGCGCTCGCATCGTGCTGGGCGAATTTGCCGGCGACGTGCTGACCGGGCAGAACGCCGTCCCGGCCGCGCTCGAGGCGGCCGGCTTCACCTTCACGCACCCGCACCTTCGCGCGGCGCTGGAGTCCGAGCTGCACTGAGCCCGGCGGGCTGGTTTCAGGTTCGCCGCTGGTCGGCGATGCGAGCGGTCGGCCGCGGCCCGACGAGGGTCAGGCGCATGGACGTCGGCCCCACGTCGGCCGCGCGACCGCGAATGGTCCCGGAGCACACGAGCGTGCTGGCCGTCAGGGCCGCCTGCGCCGAGACGACGACCCGGTCGGCGCCCTCGGTGATCCGGATCTGCTGATAGGTCGTCCGTACTCCACGCAAGCCGCACCCGGGCGGGACGATGCGCAGCAGCAACGCGGTGTCGGCCTGCAACAGGGCGGCTGAGGCGTAGACGCTGCGCAGCAGCTCGGGCCGACGCTCGGCGAACGCTCGTGCCCGTACCGCGTCCAGCGCGCTCAGCCGCGCCGGCCAGCCGATGCCGGGCTCGGCGGCGATCGATCGTGTCGGGGCGGCCGCCGATTGCGACACCGCGCGGGCCGGCGGCTGTGCCCCAGCCGACGTGTCGAGGTGGCGCGAGACCAGCAACCCGCAGGCGCCGAGCACGAGCGCGACGAGCAGCGCGATGCCCACGGTGTGCGGGCGGGAGCGAGGGAGTTGGTCGGACCGGCGGCGCGGTGGACGCGGGAGCTGCGGCCGGGGTCGCGGCCGAACCCGGCTCGTCGGCGGCGGGGCGCCCGGCCGGGCCGGCGCGCCCCCCGGCGCGCCGGACACCGGCCGGGAGAACGATGGGCGCCCGAGTACCGCAGGCTGCGCGGCGGGCGGGATCCGCGGCGGCGTGACCGGCGCAAAGTCGGTCCCGCTGAAGCGATCACGGCGACTCGGGCGGCCCGGCGCAACCGCTGCGTGCCGGCCGCCCCGGGGACGCGTCTCGGTCGGGGCCGGCGGCACGAACTCCCGCAGCGCGGGCTCGCGCCGGGCCCGGCCAGCGTCCAGCTCCACGGCCACCGGCACGCCGCTGTGCCGCAGGTCGAGCGCGAACGCCGCCGCCGTGCCGCGCCGACCGGGGCTGCGGTCGAGGGCCCGGCACAGCACGCCGACCATGGCGTCGGGCACACCGGCGTCGGTCAACCGATCGGGCAGCGAACCGAGGTCACCGGTGCGGGCCTGCGCCAACGCCTCGTCTGAGGTGGGCCCGGGCCACGGGATCTCGCCGGTGAGGGCGTGCAGGGCGGTTGCGGCCAGCATGAACACGTCGCTCAACTCCGACGGGATGCCACCGAGGGCGACACCGGGGTCGACGTAGGCAGGTGTGCTCTCGGCGTCGTCCTCCTCGCCGGTCAGCCGGGCGACGCCGAGGTCGGCCAGCAGCGCGTTGCCGCCCGCGGTGAACAGGATGTTGGCCGGCGTGACGTCGCCGTGCACGACTCCTGCGGCATGCACGTGCGCCAGCGCTGCGGCTACCGGAGCGATGGCGGTGATGACCTCGCCTGGCGACAACCGCCCGCGCACGTCGAGCAGCTCTGCCAGCGAGCCGCCCTCGGCGAGATCGAGGACGAGGACGACGTCGGTGCTGTCGGGCACGAGCGCGTGCAGGCGAACCAGGTGCGGGTGCTCGAGAACGGTAAGCTTCGCCGCCTCGGCCGCGGCCCGCCGGACCTGCGCCTCGTCGCGCACTGGCAGCCGCTTCAGCGCGACCTTCTCCCCCGTCGCGGCCACCCGCGCCCGCCAGACCTCGCCGGACCCACCCTGGCCCAGCAGCCCCTCGACCACGTACCCGCGCAGTCGCCACGCGCCGCTCACTCCGTTCGGCCATGCGGAGACGAAATGCCGCCAGTCGCTCCGCAAGCGTCGCTCATGCGGGCAACCCTAGGATCGCCGAGTGTCTCAACCGGCGTTATCCACAAGGTGAGATCTCTAGGCTGATCCGGGTGACCGCAGACGCGCCGACCATCCTCGCCACCTCGGGCGGCATCGTGCCCGGCACTCGCATCCGCTGGGAGCTGGGGCCGCTCACCGAGTACGCGATCGAGCTCGCCGGCGTCGACGGTCGACGCCCGAAGGTGTGCTTCCTGGCCACCGCGCTCGGCGACGACGCCACCACGATCAACCAGTTCTACGCGGCGGCGCAGCAACGCGGCCTGGACCCCTCTCATCTGCGCACGTTCGGCATGCCGAACGTCGACGACGTCACCGCGCACCTGCTCGAGCAGGACGTCGTGTGGGTGTGGGGCGGCAGCGTCGCGGGCCTGCTGGCCATGTGGCACCTGCACGGCTTCGACGACGCGATGCGCACCGCGTGGCAGGCGGGCGTGGTGCTCACCGGCGTATCGGCCGGCTCGATCTGCTGGCACGTCGGCGGCACCACCGATTCCTTCGGCCCCGAGCTGCGGCCGATCACCAACGGACTTGGGCTGGTGCCCTTCTCGAACGGGGTGCACTACGACTCCGAGGAGCAACGGCGGCCGTTGTTCCAGTCCCTGATCGCCGACGGCACGCTGCCGGCCGGCTATGCCACCGACGACGGCGTCGGCCTGCTCTACCGGGGCACCGAGTTCGTCGAGGCCGTCAGCGAGAAAGACGACAAGGGCGCCTACTTCGTCGAACGCGACACGAGCGGGGCCGGCAACACGGCCATCGAGACGCGGATCGACCCCCGCCGCCTCTGATCTGACCTGTCCCGCGCTAGTCCGGCGCCGAGGCAGACGCCAGCTTCGACGGCCACCACACCTTCTTGCCGATGTCGTAGGCCAGCGCAGGCACCAGGATCGAGCGCACGACGATGGTATCGAGCAGCACGCCGAACGCCACCGTGAAGCCCAGTTCCGCCAGGAACACGATCGGCAGCACACCGAGCACCACGAAGGTCGCGGCCAGCACGACGCCTGCCGAGGTGATCACTCCGCCGGTGACGGCCAGCCCGCGCACGATCCCCTGCCTCGTCCCGTATTGGAGCGTCTCCTCACGCACCCGCGTCATCAGGAAGATGTTGTAGTCGATGCCCAGCGCCACGAGGAACACGAACGCAAACAACGGGAACGACGGGTCCGCGTTGGCGAAGTGGAACACGTGGTTGAAGAACAGCGCGCTGACGCCGAGCGAAGCCAAGAACGAGAGCACGACGGTCAGGATGAGCAGGATCGGCGCGATCAGCGCCCGTAGCACCAAACCCAACACGATCAGGATCACGACGAGCACCAACGGGATGATCAGGTCGCGGTCGTGTCGCGATGCGTCCTGGATGTCGAGGTTCACTGCCGAGCTGCCGCCGACAAGTGCGCTGTCGTCGACCTTCGTCACCGTCGAACGCAGCCGTTTGACGGTGTTGTACGCCGCCTGGCTGTCGTAGCTGTTGACCAGGGTGGCATTGAGCAGCAGCTTGCCGTCCTGCGGCTTGACCTGCAGTGCCGCCGGGGCGCACCCGGTGGCCAGCGCGGACAGCGCCTTCGGGTTCCTCTTCGCGATCTTGGCGACGGCGGTGAAGTCGGTCTGCACGCAGACGGCGTTGGCCGCGCGCGAGACCCCCTCGACGTTCTTCACCGCAGCGAGCACGGCCGTGGACTTGCCGGCGTCGACGAGGATGTCGGCCGGTGCGCCCGCGCCCTTCGCCGAGGGGAAGGCGTCGTCGTAGAGGTGCTGACCCGTGACCGCGTCAGGGGTGTTCGTGAAGCCGTCGATCGTCGACAGCCCGCCGGTGTTCAGAGTGACCACCGCGATGGCACAGGCCACCAGCACGAGCCCGGCTCCGCCCCAGCTGCGGCGACGGTTGTTGGTGATGCCGCGGGCGATCTTCGTCCACAGCGGGTGGGTCTCGTTGACGTCGATCTCCCGGTCGACGGTCGGCCGCTTGGGCCAGAAGATCCACCGACCCGAGACGACGAGCAGCGCGGGCAGCACGGTGAGCATGATCAGCACCGTGCAGGCGATGCCGATGGCGCACACCGGGCCGAGCCCGGCCGTGGAGTTCAGCTCGGCGAAGCTCAGGCAGATGAGCCCGAGGATGACGGTGACGCCGGACGCCAGGATGGGTGGCGCCGCCCCCTTCCAGGCCGCGATCATGGCCTGGACGCGGCTGTCGTAGGTGTGCAACTCCTCGCGATAACGACTGACCAGCAACAACGCGTAGTCGGTGCCCGCGCCGATGACCAGCACGGACAGGATGCCCTGGCTCTGCCCGTTGAGCGTGATAGTGCCGCCCTTGGCCAGTGCGTAGATCAGGATCGACGCCGCGCCGAGGGCCAGCACCGAGCTGAACAGCGGGAAGAACCACAGCACGGGGCTGCGGTAGACGAACAGCAGGATGACGATGACGACGACGCCGGCCGAGAGCAGCAGCGCACCGTCGAGCCCGGAGAACGCGTCGATGAAGGCGACCAGGACGCCGCCCGCGCCGGCGCTGTGCACCACGAGACCCGCGGGCGCACCGGCCTTGCCGGCCTTGATGACTGCCTTCTCGGCGTCGACGAGCTCGGGGCCGGTGCGGCTCTTGCCGTCCTGCTTGCCGATCAGCGGCACGGCGATCGAGCCGACCTTGCCCGCCTGCGCACCGGTCGTGCTGTACGTGGGCCGGCCGACCTGGTCGGCAGCGACGTTGTTGATCTTTGCGAACACTGCGGCCCGGCTCTGGATGAACGTCTTGTCGGCGGCCGTCAGCCCGCTCTTGCGCTGGAAGACCATGAACCCGGGGATGGCCTGCGTCGTGGCGAACTTCTGGGACGCGTTCGTGACCTTCGTGGAATCGGCCGAGCTGGGTGAGAACGAGGAGTTGTCGTTCTTCTGGACGTCGCTCAACTTGCTCTGGAACGACAGGCCGCCGACGCCGATCAGAAAGAACAACACCGCAACGGCTGCGAACACCCACACGATGCGGGGTTTCGAGGTTCCGGCGGTGGGGGCCGGCCGGTTCGCCTCATCGGTCATCGTCATGGAACATCTCCTCTGGTCCGGCCAACCGTAGCGAGGCGGTCCGACACGGTGCGAGGCCATTCCGCCGAGGGCTACATTCGGCAGAGTGACCGAGCTGCACATCATCCGGGCCGGACTTGTCCCTTACGCGGACGCCTGGTTGCAGCAGCGTGACATCCATTCCGACGTCGTCGCCGGACGGGCTCCGGACACCGTGCTGCTGCTCGAACACCCGTCCGTTTACACCGCCGGCAAGCGCACCGAAGCGTGGCAGCGGCCCACCGACGGCACGCCGGTCATCGACGTCGACCGTGGCGGCCTGATCACCTGGCACGGCCCGGGCCAGCTCGTGGGCTACCCGATCCTGCACCTGCCTGATCCCGTCGACGTCGTCGCCTACGTGCGTCGCCTCGAGACCGTGCTCGTCGGCATCTGCGCCGAGATCGGTGTGCAGGCCGGTCAGGTCGAGGGTCGCAGCGGCGTCTGGCTCGACGCCGACGATCGCGGGCCCGAACGCAAGATCGCCGCGATCGGCGTTCGGGTCTCCCGCGGCGTCACGCTGCACGGCTTCGCGCTGAATTGCGACCCGGACATGACCAACTTCGACCGCATCGTGCCCTGCGGCATCACCGACGCCTCGGTAACCAGCCTGTCCCAGGAGCTCGGCCGCGATGTGACCGTGACCGAGTTGCTGCCCGTGGTCGAGCGGCACCTGCCGGCGCTTGTCGCGGGACTCACTGCGTCTGTCTGACTGCCCTTTCGGCGTACGCTCGAACAGTGACTTCCGTTCGTCCCACCGTCCCTGAAGGTCGGCGTCTGCTGCGCATCGAGCAGCGCAATATCGAGACGCCGATCGAGCGCAAACCCGAGTGGATCAAGACCCGGGCGAAGATGGGGCCGGAGTACAAAGCGCTGCAGTCACTGGTCAAGACCGAGGGGTTGCACACCGTCTGCCAAGAAGCCGGTTGCCCCAATATCTACGAGTGCTGGGAGGACCGTGAGGCCACCTTCCTCATCGGCGGTGACCAGTGCACCAGGCGCTGCGACTTCTGCCAGATCGACACCGGCAAGCCCCTTGCCCTCGACCGCGACGAGCCGCGGCGGGTCGCCGAATCGGTGCAGACGATGGGTCTGCGCTACGCCACCATCACCGGCGTCGCCCGCGACGATCTGATTGATGGCGGGGCGTGGCTCTACGCCGAGACCGTCGATCAGATCCACCAGCTGAATCCCGACACCGGCGTCGAGCTGCTGGCGCCGGACTTCAACGCCGTCCCGGAGCTGCTGGCCCAGGTGTTCGCGTCGCGGCCTGAGGTGTTCGCGCACAACGTCGAGACGGTGCCGCGGATCTTCAAGCGCATTCGCCCGGGCTTTCGCTACGAGCGCTCGCTCGATGTCATCCGCGCTGCTCGCGCGGACGGCCTCGTCACCAAGTCCAACCTCATCCTGGGCATGGGCGAGGAACGCCACGAGATCAGCGAGGCACTGCAGGACCTGTACGACGCGGGCTGCGAGTTAATCACCATCACGCAGTACCTGCGCCCGTCACCCAAGCACCACCCCGTCGAGCGTTGGGTCAAGCCCGAGGAGTTCGTCGCGCTGCGCGAGGAAGCCGAGGAGATCGGCTTCGCCGGCGTGATGTCCGGTCCGCTCGTCCGCTCGTCCTACCGCGCCGGACGCCTGTACCAGCAGGCGATCGAGGCCCGCACCTGAGCGCGCTGACCGATCAGTGCCAGTTCGTTGCGTACACGACGTTGCGCGCCCAGATCTTGCTGTACTCGACACCGGTGCTCGGGGTGCTCGCGGAGTACTGGCGGCCGTGGCCTGCGTAGATCGAGACGTGGTATGCGTCGCCGCCACTGAGGTAGAAGACCAGGTCACCCGGTCGGGCTGACCGTTTGCTGATCTTGCGCATGCGCTTCGCGTGCCGCTGGGATTCCGAGTTGTGCGGCAGGGTTGCCAGGTCGGTGCGGGCGAAGACGTACTTGGCGTAACCCGAGCAGTCGAAGGACCGCGGACCGTCGGCGCCGTAGCTGTACCGCGCGCCGACGTGAGCCCGGGCCACGCTGACGATGTAGGCGCCGGTGTTGCGGTAGTGCGTGATGCGCTTGGTCGCCAGCGTCCGCTTGCCGGCAACCAACGACACCCTGCGGGCACCCGCAGGTGCGCGGAACACCGATTTGAAGCCGTGCTTGCCCTTGAGGTGGTGGTTGCGGCTGTACGTCGGGCTGTCGTGCTTGGCAGCCGACGTGTGCACCCATCGGCCGTCGACGTACACCTTGACGTTGACCGAGCGCTTGGACTGCTTGTCGTAGGCGTACCCGCGGATGTGGATCTGTCGCGTCGAGGAGTCCTGCCAGGCGTAGCTGACGGTGCCGTGGTCGGGTTGGGCCGACGCCTCGGCGGGCACAGCACCGAGCAGGGTCGCGGCCGCAGCCGTGCAGCCGACGCCGAGCGCGGCGATGATCGTCGCCTTCCGGCGGGCGCGGTGCACGCCTCGATACCTGTTGTGCAGCACTACATCGTGCAGCCGTGCGGTCACGGTGGTCCCCCCGTCGGTGGCGCGCGGCCACTTCGCCGTGCGGACTGGCGACGACCACGCAAACAACCGCGGCACCCCGGGAAGCGGCGCGGGGGCCGCAATAGTGGGCCCGCCCACCATTCACCCCCCTCGCCTGCGCAGTGCGCAGCTGCGTCAGGACCGGACCGGCGTGATCGTTGCGACAGTGGCATCGCTCGACGGCGACGTCCGGCTGGCAGCCTCAGCGGTCCCTCGACCAGGTAGCGCCACGGCGGCCAACGCGCCGAGCCAGCAGACCCCGAAAGCCACCGCGCAACCGAGGTGGAAGGCATCCATGAACGCGTCCTGGACGGCAAGCTCCAGCGCACCTCCGCCGGCCCGACGAGCTGCCGCGAATGCCACCGCGACCGACGACGACGCACCATCGGGCAGACCGCCGGGCAACCGGGCGAGCCCCGACGACGAGATCTGGCTGGCGAAGATCGAGGCGAAGACGCTGCCCACGACGGCCACGCCCAACGTCCCGCCGGCCTCACGGGTCGCGTCGTTGACGGCGGACCCGACGCCGGCCTTGGCCGCGGGCAGCACCGACAGGATCGACTCGGTGGCGGGCACCTGGGTGAGTCCGAGGCCGAGCCCCATCAGCAACATCTGCGCCACGATCACGCGGTAGGACATGTCGGCCGGTGACAGGGCGATCCAACCGAACGAGCTGCCCAGGGAGAAGAGTCCTGTCATCACGACGGCGCGGGTGCCGAAGCGCGCGACGAGCGCAGGTCCCGCGCCGGCGCCGAGGGCGATGCTGCCCGCGACCGGCAGGATGCGCAGGCCCGTCGACAGCGGCCCGTAGCCGCGCAGGAACTGGAAGAACTGGGTCACCAGGAAGATGAAGCCGAACAGCGCGAAGAACGCGATGGTCACCGACATGCTCGCCGCCGAGAACGCCGGGGTGCGGAACACCGTCATGTCCAGCATCGGGTTCGCGACCCGACGCTCGATGCCCACGAAGACGGCGGCCAGGGCCGCGGTCGCCGCGAAGCCGGCGAGGGTCAGGGCGTCCGACCAACCCCGCTGAGGCGCCTCGATGATCGTGTAGACGAGCGTGCCGACGGTGGCGCACGCGGCGAGCACGCCACCGACGTCGATAGCGGGTGCGCCCGGGTCGCGCGACTCGGGCACCAGGAGCCAGGCCAGGACGGCGGTCAGCGCCGACAGCGGGACCAGGGCCAGGAACACGCTGCCCCACCAGAAGTGCTCGAGCAGTAGTCCCCCGGTCACCGGGCCGACGGCAACGGCCACGCCGACGACTGCGCCCCACACGCCGATGGCCTTGGCCCGCTGCGCACGGTCGGGGAAGGCGTTGGTGATGACCGACAGCGTCGTCGGAAACACCATCGCGGCGAAGATACCCATGACGAGGCGCGTGGCGATGAGCGGCCCGGGCGAGTCCCAGCATGCGCCGACGCCGCTGGCCACCGAGAAGCCGAGCAGGCCGACGATGAGCAGCGGCCGTCGGCCGAAACGGTCACCCAGGCTGCCGGCGCCGAGCACGAGTCCCGCGAACGCGAGGTTGTAGGCGTCGACGATCCACTGCAGGTCCGTGGTGCCCGCGCCGAGCGAGCGGCTCAGATCCGGCAGCGCCACGTTGACGATGGTGGTGTCGAGGTTGATGGCGAAGCTGGCGAGGCACGCGAGCAGCAGGATCACGGCCGGACGGACGGGGCGGCGGCTGATGTTGACGGTGGTCACATGAGTGAGCGTGGCGCATGATGTTGGCCCTGTCAACATCGTGCTGCAAGAATGTGCCCGTGCCTTACCACCACGGCAACCTGCAGGTTGCCCTCATCGACTCCGCCGTCGAACTCGCCGCTGCGGACGGTGCGGACGCGGTCGCGCTGCGCGAGGTCGCCCGCCGCGTCGGCGTTTCGCACAACGCTGCCTACCGGCACTTCACCGATCGCGAGGCGCTCATGCGCGCTGTCGCCGCGCGCGCTCTGACCGGCTTCGGCGAGAGCATGCGCGATCGCATCGCCGCTGCAGCGCAGGGTGCCGACGTCGAGAGTTCCTACGACCGCCTCGCTGCGTCCGGGCGCTCCTACGTCGAGTACGCCACTGAACACGCCCAGCTGTTTCGCGCGATCTGCGCCTTTCCGATGGGCAGCGTCCAGCCCGACACCGATGTCGTGCATCCCTACCAGCAACTCACCGAGCGCCTCGACGACCTGGTCACCGTCGGCGCGATCACGCCCGAGCGACGGGGCAACGCCGAGATTGCGGCGTGCTCGGCCGTGCACGGGTTCGCGATGCTCACCCTCGACGGGCCGTTCCGCAACGTGTCTTCGGCGGAACGGGAACAGGGCCTGGCGCAGGTGCTGCGCGTCGTCCGATTCGGCATCTAGGCAGCTACGCCTCGTCGACGCACCCGACCCACGCGGTCCGGCGTCGGCACAACTATCCTCAGCACCATGGCCAAATCTGCCGGGGCTGGCAAACCGCCCAAGTTGTCACGCGCTGACAAGGCCGCGCTGCGCGGAGCCAAGCGCGCCAAGCGTCGCGAGACCTGGGCCAATCTGAAGCAGGCGTTCACGCTCACCCGGCAGAACGACTCGAAGTTCTTGCCGTACCTGATCGGCGGCTTCGCTCTGGCCGCTGTGGTGATCTTCGCGATCGTCTACCTGGTCAGCGGCTCGCTGTTCATCGCCATCGCGTTCGCGATCCTCGCCGGCCTGCTCGCCGCCATGCTCATCTTCTCGCGCCGCGCGCAGTCCTCGATGTTCGCTCAGGCGGAGGGCCAACCCGGCGCCGCCGGATTCATGCTGCAGCAGCAGTTGCGTGGCGACTGGCGACTCACCCAGGCCGTCGCCGGCACCACGCAGCTCGACGCCGTGCACCGCCTCGTCGGCCGTCCCGGTGTGGTGCTGGTGGGCGAGGGTGCGCCGCACCGCGTCCGGGGCCTGTTGGCGCAGGAGAAGAAGCGCACCGCGCGGGTCGTCGGCGAGACGCCGATCTACGACATCATCATCGGCAACGAGGGCGACGAGGTGCGGCTGTCGAAGTTGAACCGCTACCTGCTCAAGCTGCCGACGAACCTCAGCAAGGACCAGGTCCGGACGCTGGAGAAGCGGCTGTCCGCGCTCGGCGGCGCAAAGTCCCCGCTGCCACAGGGCCCCATGCCCGCCGGCGCCAAGATGCGCAACGTCCAGCGCACCGTGCGCCGCCGGTCCTGACAACACCTCGATGACCACCCCCCAGGCGTACCGCGGCGCCAAGATCGGGTTGCCGCAGTCCGGGCCCGGGTCCTTGACCACCGCCGGTCCACGCCTCGGGGCCTTCGTGGTCGACGCCCTCGCCTCGACCCTGGTGGCCTCGCTGTTCGTGCACGGGCACGGCAGCACGTTCGCCGACAAGCTCCCGGGCTCGTGGAGCCTCATCCCGCTAGCGGTCGACTACCTGTTGGGCATCCTGCTGGCCGGCCGCACGGTCGGCATGTACCTGTTCGGCCTGCGGCTCATCCGCGTCGACCGGACCGCCGCAGTCGACCCGGGGCGCGTTGTCATCCGGACCGTCATGCTTTTCCTGCTCGTCCCCGCACTGGTCTTCGACCGGGACGGACGCGGGCTGCACGACCGGGTCACCGACACCGCGGTGGTGCGAGCGTGATCCGCCCCAGCGGCTGAGAGATCACCTAGGAAACCTCCTGGCAACAATCGAGACACTCGCAGGCAACTGCGGACGCGATAGTTTCGCCCTCCCACCCTGTGCAACGGAGGACGGATGTTCAGTAGCTCAGAAGAGGTCTTGGCCTACATCAAGAACGAGAACGTCGAATTCATCGACGTTCGCTTCACCGACCTCCCCGGCGTGCAACAGCACTTCAACCTGCCGGCGTCCAACTTCACCGAGGACTCGTTCACCGAGGGCCAGATGTTCGACGGCTCGTCGATCCGCGGGTTCGCCTCGATCGACAAGTCCGACCTCAAGCTGATCCCCGACCCGACGACGGCCTACGTCGACCCGTTCCGCGCCCGCAAGACGCTGAACATCAACCACTCGATCTACGAGCCGCGCACCGGCGAGAAGTACGACCGCGACCCGCGCCAGGTGGCGACCAAGGCCGAGGAGTACCTGAAGACGACCGGCATTGCCGACACCGTCTACTTCGGCCCCGAGGCCGAGTTCTACATCTTCGACGAGATCAAGTACGAGACAAAGATGAACGGTTCGTTCTACTTCGTCGACTCCGAAGAGGGCTACTGGAACACCGGCCGCGACGAGCCGGGCGGCAACCTCGGTTACAAGACCAACGTCAAGGGCGGCTACTTCCCGGTCTCGCCCTACGACCACCAGGCCGACCTGCGGGACGAGATCAGCCACGAGCTGATGGCGACCGGTCTCGACCTCGAGCGGGCCCACCACGAGGTCGGCACCGGCGGCCAGGCCGAGATCAACTACAAGTTCAACACCCTCACCCACGCGGCGGACGAGGTGCTGCTGTTCAAGTACATCGTCAAGAACGTGGCGTGGCGCAACGGCAAGTCGGCAACCTTCATGCCGAAGCCGCTGTTCGGCGACAACGGCTCGGGCATGCACTGCCACCAGTCGTTGTGGAAGGACGGCGAGCCGCTGTTCTACGACGAGACCGGGTACGCAGGTCTGTCCGACATCGCCCGCTGGTACGTGGGTGGCCTGCTCAAGCACGCCCCGTCGGCGCTGGCGTTCACCAACCCCACGGTGAACAGCTACCACCGGCTCGTGCCGGGCTACGAGGCGCCGGTGAACCTCGTCTATTCGGCTGGTAACCGCTCGGCCTGCATCCGGGTGCCCATCACCGGCACCAGCCCGAAGGCCAAGCGCATCGAGTACCGGGTGCCCGACCCGTCGTGCAACCCGTACCTGGCCTTCGCGGCCATGCTGATGGCCGGCCTGGACGGCATCAAGAACAAGATCGAGCCGCCGGCGCCGGTCGACAAGGACCTCTACGAGCTCCCGCCGGACGAGGCCGCCTCGATCCCGCAGGTCCCGGGTTCGCTCGGCGAGGTGCTCAACTCGCTCGAGGCTGATCACGACTACCTGCTCGAGGGCGGCGTCTTCACCGAGGACCTCATCTCGGCGTGGATCAGCTACAAGCGCACCAACGAGGTCGACCCGGTCCGGCTTCGCCCGCACCCGTACGAGTTCGACCTGTATTACAACATCTAGACCTGATCGATGCTGGAGGCCCCGGATTCCGGGGCCTCCAGTCATTTAAGGACCGTTGCCTCGGCCCGGATTCCGCGGGGATTCCGCGGGGATTCCGCAGTGATTCCGCAGCGATTCCGCAGGAGATTCGCTTCGCGTCCGAATGGCCGCCGCAACAGTCGCCCGAGTGGCCTCGTCCTTGTCCGGCCACAGGAGTCCGTACACGTCCAACGTCGTCTTGGCGCTGGCATGTCGGAGACGCACCTGAACGGTCTTCACGTCGAGACCGTCGGCAATCAGCAGCGATGCGAAGTCGTGCCGCAGATCGTGGAACCGCAATCCCCGCGAAAGTCCGGGCACCTTCGCGGGCGGCCCGCATGGCGAGTTCGATCGTGTATGGGCCTGCGGGACGACCGAGCTCGTTGGACACCAATCTGGTTCCGTCGCCTGACTTGAGAGCTGCAGACAGCAGCAGGGCCAGTTCCGGCGGGATCGGCACCGGGGTGCGGCTGGTCTCGGACTTGAGTGGGACATCGGGCGACTGGACCGACGGAGACACGACGCCCCGCACGAAGTCCACGTCCTGAAGGCGCGCTGCGCGCCGGTGCCGGGCGATGTCCGGCGCGAGCTGCCGCAGTCTCGGCGTGTGCTGTCGCGTGCTCGAGGGTCCGCTGGGCCCGCTGGTAGGCGTCCTTCAAGGGCGGGATTTCAGCGTGCCGCCGGGCGTGCAGGGCGACGATCCGGTGTAGCGCGTCGACGCGGGGCTCGAGGTTGGCGAGCCGGTCGAGGGCCTGCTGCTCGCTGGTCCACGCCGAGTGCAGCTCGGCCACCACGTCGTCCAGAGGGCGGGGTTGGGCGTAGTTCGCCGCCGCCTTAGCGGCCAGCTGCGCGGCGTGGGCGGGGCCTAGACAATCAGGCTGCTCTGCTCGAGAAGCTCCACGGCAACATCCGACCGCAGGACCCGATCACCGACTGGATCAGCCGGATTTCCTGAACTACGTCGGCTCTATCGTCGTCGGTCTCTTCGTGCTCACCTGGATCGTCGCACTCACCAACTGGCGCACAGCGAAGGTCGAAGACCGCTGGACGAAGCCCGCCCCGGCGGATCCGGAGACCGCGTGACCTGATTCCGCCTGAACGGGAACTTCCGGGGGCCGACGGGGCACTCGGTGACGTGGGAACTATTCAGTTCAGGCGAAGGTCCGTCGCGGTCGCGGTCGCTGTGCTCGTCTCGGCGTTGACGGTCGCAGGATGCGGCTCGAGCGGGTCCGACGGATCGCCTCGGGACCGCTCCCTGTCGCTGCGCGTGCCGGACCACGTCACTGTCACGACGCGTCAGGCCACCGGACTGGGCACGATCCTCGTCGACAGCCGGGGACATGCGCTTTACATGTTCCCCCCGGATGCCGGGGGCAGGGTGAGCTGCACCGGTGCGTGTGCAGGCACCTGGCCGCCGCTGGTGGTCTCGAGCGGCGTCAAGCCAACGGCGACGGGCGGCGTCAACTCCGAGGTGCTGTCGACCCTCGCCGATCCGAACACCGGTGCCCGCATCGTGACCTACAGCGGTTACCCGCTATATCGCTACGCGGGCGACGTCCGGGCCGGTACCGCGGACGGCCAGGCGCTGTTCCTGAACGGTGGGCCCTGGTACGTCCTGAACACCGCCGGGAACCCGATCACCACCGACCCCGGGGACGACCGATGACCGAGGACCGTGAGCGTCCTCGAATTGTCGGCCGACGCTCGCTGCTGGCCGCTGGTGCCGGGCTGGTCGTCGGGGCAGGAGGCACCGAGCTCGTGAACGCCCTGTCCCCGTCCGAGACCTCGATTACGCCGCACGTCGCCTCACCGGGCGAGGAGTTGATGACCGAGCACGGCGTGCTGAAACGGGTGCTGCTCGCGTACCGGGCGATTCACGATCGGCTCGTCGACGGGCGCGCGGTTCCGGTGGGTGCGGTGAGCGATTCGGCCCAGCTGATCTCGGACTACATCGAGAGCTTTCACGAAGGGCTCGAGGAGGCCTACGTCTTCCCTCGCGTCACCGCGACGCAGGGTGCGCTCGTACGCACTCTGCTCATCCAGCACGACCGGGGTCGACACCTCACCGCCGCCATCACCACGGCCGCATCTGCGGGTTTCGCCACCGCTGCGGCCCGCTCCGCGCTGGCTAGCGATCTCGACAGGTTCGTGCGGATGTACGAGCCGCACGAGGCGTGGGAGGACACCGTGATCTACCCCGCGCTGCGCGCGACCACCTCGCAACGCACGCTGGACCTGCTCGCCGAGCGTTTCGCCGGCCTGGAGAACACCCAGTTCGGTGACAACGCGCTGTCGCAGATGCTCAGCCGCCTGGCCGGCATCGAGGACCAGCTCGGCATCGGTGACCTGGCCGCTTTTACACCACCTGCAACGGCCTGACTCGGCTACGTCGCACGCTCAGAGTGTCGCCTCGGTTTCAGTCGAGGAGGCTCGCCAGAGGATGGTGACCAGCAGGCCAACGGTGCAGATGTGCACGACCGTGCACCACAGGCAGATCGCATCGACGGCGAGCAGCTCGACGCCGACCAGGTAGAGCACGCTCGCCGTCCCGAACAGCGCCCCGACCACCCGGACCCGATCGAGCAACGCGATCCGCAGCACCGCGGGCAGGCACAGCACCGTCATCGCGACGAAGAACATCAGCCCGAGCAATGCCACCGGGATCGGCCCCACGTGCGACCAACTGCTCGTGGTCACCTTCGCGCAGTTGATCGTCGCCGACTCGGGGCACGACAGCGTCACCGAGGAGTCGTAGTGCTCGACGGTCAGGTAGGTAGACACGCCCAGCCCGGCACCGGCGAAGGCGAGCGCGACCAACCCACTCGCCCCCACTCGCGGACGGTCGGTCGACGTGCCGGACGGGCGGCGGCGCGGGTCGAGCATGCTCAGAGCTTCTTGGCCGCGGCGACGACGCCGGAGGCCGTGCACACCGAGGCCGGCGTGTTACCGGTGCTGGCGCAGACGGCGGCGGTGACGGCGTTCGCGGTGCCGTCGACGCCCTTCGCGATGGGCGATGACGGGTCGGACAGCGCCGCGGCGATCTCGGCGTGCGTGTTGCCCTGAAGTACCTGCGGGTTGTACGAGGCGCCGGAGATCATGTAGTTGCCGCCGATGTCGATGAACGGGATGCCGCCGCCGGAGTCGTACTTGGTCAGCAGCGCCTTCTCGTCGGCGGTGAGGGTGTCCAGGGTGGCGTAGGTGCCGTTGACGACCTGGTTGCTTTGAATCTCCTTGCCGGTGAACGACAGATATTTGCTGGTGTACGAGGCGCCGTGGAAGGTCAGCGTGGCCGTACTCGGGTACACGTCGCTCGGCGAGGATGCCGTCTGCCCCAATCCGGTGAACGTGCCGAAGCGTGACAGCGCCACGGCCACCGCCCACCGCTCGGCCGCGCAGTACGGGCAGTACTCGGCACCGATGTAGAGCACTTGCGGCAGCCCGTTCGCAGACAGAGCTGCACCGGAGATGGCCTTGGGCTGCGTCACGACGCTGCCAGCTCCTACGGTGTTCAGCGCGGAGGCTGGCACGGAGGTCACGGCGGTGATGACGGTGCTGGTCGCAGTCGTCGCCTTCTTCCCCGACTTGGGATCACCGGCGCCGGTGGCCACCTTGACCACGACGAGCACCGCGACGACGAGGACGACCACCAGGATCGGGATCCCGACTGTCTTGATCCGGCGACGGCGGGACGCCGCCGCCCGGCGCTCGGACGCTGCGGCTTCCAGTTTGGCGGCGAGGCGTTGCTGAGCCGCCGAAGGACGGGTCTGGGAAGGCATGTCTGGTAGTCGGGTCGGGGCGCACGAAAGTTCCGACGCCGGACCGAGAATTCACTGATTCTCAGCGGGCGGGAACTATCGAGGCTTCTCCGGCGACTGTGCTGACGTGGACCATGGCGTCGTGCTTCAGCTCGCGGGCCGCCGCGCTCGCGAGCGGCAGCGACAGCGCGATCACGCCTGGGGTCTACTGGACCTGTGGGTCGCGACCCTGCCTGCGGAGTCGCCGGACCCAGAGGAGTTGACTGCGTCCATCATGGGGCGGCTGAGGCACGAGGGGCTGCTGCGGTCCGTTCCGCTGGGGTCGTCGTCATGATCCCGTCTGTGTCACTGGGATCGCCGCGCGCGCCGGCGTCCCGCGCCCTGCGGGCGGCCGTGTTCGCCTTCGCCGGTACCGGGCTGGGCGTGGCCGCGCACCGCCTCGGCGGCGGCATGACACCGCCGGCCTGGTTGACGATCGCCAGCGTGCTGGGTCTGTTCGCCCTGGCGTTCGCGTTGACCGGAGCGCAGCGTCGGTTGCCGGTGATCACTGGTCTCGTTCTGATGACCCAGACCGCGATGCACGTCGGCTTCACCGCCGTCGGCATGCGAGCCATAGCTTCGCCGACGGCCGCTAGCGGCGAACGGTCGCTACTGAGCATGGTGCTGTGCCACAACCCGGCACACACGCCCAGCGCCCGCGAGGTCGTTGCCGCACGGGCAACTCTCGCCTCGCTGCACGTGTCCGCCCCGGCCGCAACGCAGGCCACGACGATGCCGGCCGGCAGCATGTTGACGCCGTCGATGGCCTGGATGCTCGCGGCGCACCTGCTCGCGGCCACGGTCATGGCGTGGTGGCTGGCCCGTGGCGAACGGGCCGTTTGGCGCTGCGCGCGCCGCGTGGTGCAGACGATCCAGGCGGTCGCCGAAGGCTTTCCGACGCCAGCAGCGACGACCGTGCGCGGTGTGGCCGTATCGGTTGTCCCGTCGCTGCGGACGCGGTGGCGGATGCTCTGCGCCCCGGGTCGCGCTCCACCCGCGCCGCGGTCGTTCAGCCTTCTGCCTGCCGCCTCCTGACACGGGACTCGACCTGATCGAGTGATTCGGCCGTGGGGCGCGGGTTTCGCCCTGCGGTCCCGGCGCCTCGTCGCGCCGTATTCGCCCCACCCCTCCTGGAGTTCGCACGTGCCCACCTCGTCATCCAATGTCCGCCTCCGCAGCCGCGGGCCCGGACGATCCGCCGCTGTCCTGGCGCTCGGCGCCACGCTCGCCCTCACCATCGCCGGCTGCTCGTCCTCCTCGACGGGTCAGTCGGGCGCCCCTGTCGTGATCAACGGCACGACGACGTCAGCGGGCGGCATCCGCGGCGATGAGCTGAGCCAGCCTGTCGTCCTCGACGCTGCCGCCAAGAACGCGGTCTTCCAGAGCACCGCGGGCGGAACCACCACCCTTGGGGCGCTGCAGAAGGGCGGGTTGATGCTGCTGTACTTTGGTTACACCCACTGCCCCGACGTGTGCCCGACGACGATGGCCGACATCGGTCTGGCCTTGAAGAAGGTGCCGGCCCAGACGCAGGCCCGGACGCAGGTCGTGTTCGTCACCTCCGACCCCGCGCGGGACACGACCAGCGTTGAGAAACAGTGGCTGGCCAACTTCGACTCCGGCCTGACCCGCCCGTTCGTCGGCCTCACCGCCTCGTTGTCCGAGATCGACGCAGTGGCCAAGAGCGTCGGGGTCCCGCTGTCGCCGCCGGTGAAGGAGCCCGACGGCTCGATCACCGTCGAGCACGGCGCCCAGACCCTCGCCTTCACCGCCGACAAAGCCCACGTGGTCTGGCTCGCCGGGACCTCGCAGGGCGATTACGCCCACGACATCGCCGCGCTCGACCCCGGACCGTCCTGATGCGCGCCCCACTTCGGCCAAGACCGGACGAGCACACGGACCAGCCGTCGGACGAACTGCGGGAGGTTGCTCTGCGCGCGGGCCGAGGGGACGCGGCCGCTCTGACGGAGTTGGTCCGGGCCACGAGCACGACGGTGTGGCGTGCCTGCGCCGCCCTGGTCGACCCCGCGTCCGCGGACGACCTTGCGCAGGACACCTACCTGCGGGCCGTGACCTCGCTGCCGACGTATCGGGGTGAGGCCAACCCGACCCGGTGGCTGCTCACCATCGCGCGCCGGGTCTGCGCCGAGGAGATCGGCGCTCGGCAGAGGTCGCGGCGGTTACTGGCCGCGCTCGAGAGCCAACGAAGGGTCGTGTCCGCCGACTTCGGGTTTGTGAGCGATGTCGGCGACGCGGTCGACCGGTTGCCCGACGAGCGGCGTGAGGCGTTCCTGCTCACCGTGGTGGCCGGCCTGCCCTACGCCGACGCGGCTGCGATGTGCGGGTGCCCGGTCGGCACGATACGTAGCCGGGTCGCTAGGGCGCGGGCGGAACTCGTCGACGTGCTGGCCGAGCGTGAGGTCCAGAACGCGGCGGGATGACCGCGGTCAGCGGCCCGCGTGGCGGTCCAGACGTGCGAGCCAGGCGTTATACCGCTCGTGGGCGCGCTCGTCGTCATCGACATCCCGCACAGCCGGTGTGGCAGTCCTCGCGCCCGCGCCGACGAGTTCATGGCTGTCCAGCTGCGAGCGGCGAGCCTGCTCCAACCACCCCCGCGACTCGCGGCGACGATGCTCGGGCATGCGCACCCAGATCACCACGACGATCACCATGACCAGCGCCATGATCCCGTCCCCGCCGACCCACATGATCGCGCCGCCGAGGCGGGTCTGCGCCAGCGGATCGAGGTGACGCGGGGACATGCCGGTCATGGTGATCGGCGTCGCGGTCTGGAGCAGCACGACACCGGTGAACGTGTCGATGGCCATCGCCACGGCCAGCAGCAACTGCTTGGCCGGCATCGACAACCGCCAACGCATCGGCTCGTCACCCAGCACGAGCGCGAAGAACTGATACCCGACCAGCAGGTAGGCCGCGTGCTCAAGCTGTCCTGCCCACGGGCGCGACATGATCACGTCCATCAACCCGGTCAGGTGGGTGCCGACGATCACGACCGCATAGCTTGCCAACGCCACCGGCGGGCTGAACCACAACGCCGCGGCGCGGCTGCGCCAGACGCACTTGATCCGGGTGTGCCACGGGTTGCGGGTCGCGTGCAGCGCCAGGGTGACCGGTCGGCCGCACACCAGCAGCGGCGGCGCGATCATCACCAGGGCCAGATGGCCGAGCATGTGGGCGGAGAACATGGCCATGTCGTAGGTCGCGATCGGGCTGCATGTGGCGATCACGCACACCGCCAGGCCCGCCGCGAACGACAGCGTGCGCCGGCGGGGCCAGGCCTGCCGATGCCGACGGGCCACCGCCGAGACGCCGGCCAGATACAGCAGGCCCGCACCCACGACCACCGTGATCGCGATCGGGTCGCGCTGCCACGCCGTGAACCACCGAGCACCGGTCAGCGGCGGCAGAACCCGCATGACCCCCGTGCGGCACAGCGACACGGGCAGCACCGGGCCGTGGACGCCCGCAAAATCCCTCACCGTCCCGACCATCAACGCCGCCGCCGTCGCCAGCAGCAGGACGGACCCCACGACGAGCAGCGCCAGACTGGAACGACCGGGGCTTCGCTGACGCCCGGTTCCCGGAATGGTCACGGCGACATCGCCTGGACGGTGCCCGTCGCTGACATCGGCAGCCCAGGTGATCGTCGAGGCCGCATCGCTATGTCACCGTCCCGCACGGACATTGAAACCGCCTTGGAGAGGTCGACCGAACCAACCGGTATCTACCAAGTCGGTTGGTCAGGCCCGAAAGTTCCCGACGGATAGCCCGATCGGTCAGCCGGACGTGGACATGTTCATGCCTGACATCGGCCCCATCGATGTTCCGGCCGAGCTATAGGTCGAGGGCACCCCACTGGGCAGCTGACCCAGCGGGACCACGGGCAACATGATCGTCACCGAGCCGACGCCGGTGAAGGTGAGGGTCATGCTCACCTTCTCCCCCGCCGTCAGCGGGGCCGGGTTCTCCAGCATCAGGTGCGCGTGGTTGGGCACGAACTTGTAGCTGCCGTGGGCCGGGATGTCGATGCGGGACAGGTCGGTCATCGACCCCACGCTCCCGTTGTCAGCCTCCTTCATGGCCATCACCGACGTGGTCACGCTTGTCACGACCTTGGTCAGGCGCACCGAGGTGTCGGTGGTGTTGGCGATCGTCAGGTAGGCCGCAGCAACGTCCGGCGACGCGGGCTTGGGCACGTACCCGCCGGTGATGCGCACACCTTGCGAGGTCACGCTCGCCGCAGCGAACGACGGACTCGGGGACGCAGGTGCCGACGGCGACGCTGAGCTCGCGCCTCCCCCACCGCTGGAGCAACCCGCAACGGCTATCGCCAGCGCGAGGCCGCTGATGCCCGACACGCCGACCCGGTGTCGGCGTCGGAGCTGACGAGGAGAGGTCGCAGAGATGTTCTTCATGACCTCACAGTGCGTCGCGAGTCACCGGTAGTTCCCGTGGTTCCGGATCTGGGTTCGGCGTCAGCGCGTGATTAATTGGACGACGCCGGCGTCGGTCCCGGTCACCCACACGCGATGACTGCCCGGGTCGACAGCGACGGTGTTCGGTTGGCGGACCGTGTCGTACCGGGCGATCACCCGAGGCGTGTCGCCGGAGACGTCGAGACCGACGACCTGGTTCAGCGCCGTGAGAGTCACCCAGACGGTGTCGGTGGAGTCGTCCACGGCCATGCCGTACGGGTTGCCCTCAAGCGCGAGCCGCCCGATCCTCTTGAGCGGGGCGACGTCATAGACGAGCATCGCGTTGCCACGGGTGTCGGCGACGATGACGCGATTGCCGTTCAGCAGGTTGCCGTGGGTGGGCCCGGCGCCGGCCGGCACGCGGGCCGTCCTGGTCAGCGTGGTCAGGCTGTAGGTGCTCAGCGCGAACGCACCGACATCGACGACCGCCACCGTGCTGCCGTCGCCGATCACGCCGCCGGGCTGCTTCAGATCGCTGATGGTCTTGAGCACCTTTCCGTCGCGCAGGATCGAGATCGACTTGCCGAACTCGTTGCCGACGACGACGTCCCCATTGCTGCCGGCGGTCGCGTCATGGGGCTGCTTGCCGACCACCGTCGTCTCCTTCACCGACCCTGCGGGCAGCGACACCTCGAGCAGTTTGCTGGCCGACTCCACCGGGACGAGGACGGGACCGCCGGCCTTCGCCAGCTGCAGGTGGCGCACCGAGCCCGGCAGGGACACGCTGCGCCGAACGGTCAGGGTTGCCGGGTCCAGTAGCTGGAGCCGGTCCGGGTTGTGGACGGCGACCGCGACCAGGTCGGTCGTTCTGTCGTAGACGAGGCCTTCGGGCTCATCGCCGATCCGTCGGAATGTGCCGGACGGCGCGGTGGACGTCGGCGGCGCGGTGGCGGGTTCGGCAGCACCCGGCCCCTTGGACCCGTCCGATCCGCAGGCGACCAGCATCGCCACGGCGGTGCACAGGACTGCCGCACCGGCCATCCGTCTGTTCGCCATTGCCTCACTCCATTATCGTCCAGTGACAGAGGGTGTACGAGCCGCTCAACGTTTCAAGGTCGTGCTCCCGCACGGCGCGATTCCGTCCGCTCGGGAACATCTCAGGCTGCGGCGCCGCACCACGGCCAACGCCAGCGCGCCGCCGCCCAACACGACGCCGATCGCACCGAGGACGACGCCGGTTGTGGCCGTCGCGCTCGATCCGTCGGACGACGACGCCGCTGCTGCGGGCTCGCTCGTTGCGGTCACGCCCGCGGGCGGTGACGTCGAGGCCGCCGCCGCGTCCTCGCTGGTTGCAGCGGCCAGCTGCAACGTCGGGGCCGGATGATCGGGCGCGGTCGTGCTGCCGGGTGCGGACTGCTCCACCCACTTGACCACGTGGCCGTCGCTGTAAGTCCGGATTGCCTTGAACGTCATGCTGCCGACCTTGGGCAGCGGACCGGCGCTGACGCTGAATTGATCGAATTCGCCCGGCTTGATCGCCGCGGCCGCGCTTGTGGCCTTGCAGTCGATCTCGCTTACCGCCTCGCTGACCTCACCGTCGTCGGTCTGCAACGCCGGGGTGAGCTTGATCTTCTTCACCGTGAACGTCCATCCGGCGTGCGGCTGCACCGACACAGCGGCGATCGGGTGATTGGTCGGCAGCTGGACCGCGAGAGCGGTGGTGCTCGCCGTGTCGCTCTCGGTGGGCGCCTTGACGTTCACCGTCGAGTAGCCGCCCTGCGTGGCGCTCGGGGAGTTGACCGTGACGTGCGCTTCAGCGGCCGAGACCAGGCCCAACCCGACCACGCCCAGACCTGCGAAGCAGCCCGGTGAGTTTGACTAAAGTGACGCCGCCACGATCCGATGACACTGGTTATTCCCTTCGCCGGGGCCCGACGTCTTCGCGCCCTCGGTTCAATGCACGGTGTCGACGCCTCCATCCAGGTCAGCGTCGATGAGCCGAGCAGGTTGCCCGGCCGATGTCAGCGCTGGCGACGGGCAGCAGGGTGCGCATTCTGGCCCGGTTGCGCGCAGCTCCGGCGTCGGTCAGCGAGCTGACCGACGCGGTCGGCATGGCACAGCCGGCGGTGCCGCATTAACTGCGCGTGCTGCGCGACCTCGGTCTGGTGGTCGGCACGCGCGACGGACGCAACACGGTCTACGCGGTGCATGACACGCACGTCCGCGCCCTGCTCGACGAGGCGCTGCGACACATCGACCATCGCCGGACATCCGCCGGCGATTGACGCACTACCCAACCTCGGCACCTGCGACGATCACCACCCTTATGCGGGCCTGGCCGAGGCTGCTCGTATCGGCTGACTCGGTCAGGGGTGCGTCGGGGCCGGTGTAGGTGCCGCTCTCAGTACTGCGCGCTTCATCAGGACGGACTCGACGGCAGTCGCGTCGCGCACGAACACTCACCGTGTCCTATTCGCCGTGGATGTGGGCACCAGACCTACCAGTGACGGGTCGGGCGCTGCAAGGTTCCGGCCGGGACCGCCTTGAGCGAGTCGGTGGACGCGATCCCCACCGCGGCGCGGTAGCGCGCCGCCGTCCAACCGGGCGCGCGCAGGTGCGGCCCGAGGTGCTCGAACCAGCGACCGCAGAGGTGACACGCGATGCGCCCGTCCCGCGTCATAGGTGAGCCGCCCGGGTGGCGAGTGCGAGGGCGTGCCGTCGAAGAGCGCCCACAAGTGGCGATGGGCCCGATACGGCCCAGTCCCGAGTGAGGGCGGAGGAGGCATGGCCCCAGCCCCGCGCTCCTCCGCCGTCACTCCGAGCTCAGCCACCGACGGTCGGGCTAGCCCGGCAATGTGCAGGCACAGTTCGCCGGCGTCGTCGCCGATGTCTCGTCCGTTGGCCTGGGCGAGCAACGCGACAGCGAGGTCGGCAAGGAACAGGCTGCCGGACGCACGGGATTCGTCATCGAGGCTTTCGAGCAGGGTGGCCGCGCCGGCGAAGTCACCGCGATGCCGCGCGGCGATGACCCCGGCCGCTCCCTGGGCTGCATCGGCGGTGGCGCCGAAGCCACGTGGGGTTCGACCATCAGACCGGCGCCGCTGTCCTGGCCGTCGGCGACGGCAGCCCAACGCCCGCCGCCGCCTTCAACCCGGTGAGCCATGACTGGCGCACCCTGTCTGCGCAACGGGGGACGACGCAGTTCGACAGCGTCACCGTCTGGACCGGACACGAACTTATTCACCGGGGTGACGGCGACGCCCGCGCGTCCCAACCTGGGTTCGAGTTCGTACGAACATAGGCGCGGGACGTCACCGGGCCGATCGTCGGGCACTCGCTGACCCGCCCGCCTCACGCCGTCTGCAACGGGCTACTTCATGTTGCACTCGACGTCCTTCTTGGTCGTTCCCGCCGTCGCGTTGACGGGACCTGTCTGACACAGACGGTCCTGCGGCCTGGGGTTGATCCGGTATCTCGGTGAGGTCGCGGCCAGGTAGTAGATACCGGGCGGCAGACGAACTCGGTAGCGCCCCTTTGAGTTGGTAGTGACCGACGTGATCGGCGGTCCTTCGTAAGTCGCCGACCCGTACACGAAGACCGTGCCCGGGATTGCGCCCTTGCCGGTCAGATTCAGGCTGGGCGCGCCGCCTGCCAGTCGCAGCGTGCCAGTGATGACAGCCTGGTTCGCGCCGCTTGCGGGGCGAGATGTTCCCGCCCTGTGAGCGATGGCGAGGGCGGCGCCGGCGATGATCAGCACGACGACGACGACGACGCTCGCGACGCTGAGCAGACCCCGGTTCGAGGTCCGGTGCGTAGCCGTGCGTTCGATGGTTCGGAGCAGGTCTGGTGGTGGTGGCTCGTCTTCTCGCCACTGCCGGGCGACAGCACGAAGATCGTCGTCAATATCTTTCACTACCGACCTCCAGGCGGTCTCGCAATTTGCGTCGTGCGTCAGACAGGGTCGACTTCACCGTTCCGACTGCGATCCCCAGGACTGCGGCGATGTCACTGACGGGGAGGTCGAGAAAGTAGTGCAGTTCGACGACGGCGCGTTGACGGTCGGTCAACTCGGCGATCGCCCGTTGCAAGTCCACCCGGAGTTCCCAGGCCGGGTGAGGATTGACAGCACTGACGTCGGTCAACTGCAGGTGTGGCCGTCGACGCCGGACCGATTTCCCGGCCTGATCGTGGACCAACATCAACAGCCATGTGCGGGCGGTGCCACGTGCAGGATCGAAGCTGTCGAACCGACGCCACGCCAGAGCGAGCGCGTCCTGAGCGACGTCTTCCCATTCGGCTGCACCGAGCCGTCGCGCGAGTCGAACCATCACCGCCCAGTGCGGTGCCACGAACGCCTCGAAACTGTCGCGCCGGATCGACGGAGCCGCTGGCGCGCCCCTGACGCGGCGACTCCTCACGCCCATGTATAGCCACCTCGCGGACGCCTGGTTGGACGAGACCAGAAATATCGCATCCCCGGGCCGACACACCTCCGGCCGGCTGCGCGAGGTGGTTCCATTAAGACGTGCAGGAATCGCCAGGGCGCTTCGTCAGCGCCGCGCTCAGTCCCGTCGTAGTGGGCGCCGGCTTTGCCGAAGGTCAGGGTGGCGACAGCGGCCAGGTCACCTTCTGCGCCGCCTTCGACGACGTCAACGACCGTTATCCGTGGCTGCCGCAGGCAACCGAGCAGCAGCGTGGCGCCGGCGAATGCACCGATTTGATAGTCGACGTGTGTCCGAACGGGACGATTGAATCGATCAGGTTGGAGGCGTGGTCATTGGAAGACACGCTGCGGTACACCGGACGGGCCGAAGACGCGCACACGGCAGCGCAATTGGCGGGACAGCCGGTCTACGCAGCCGTCCCGGCGCTGGTCCGACTTCTTGAGAGGCTGTTCGACCCCAGACACCCGACGTAGCTTCCCCTCGGCTTCGTCTGGTGGACGATGGATCCGTGTCTCAGCGTTCGAGATCAAACGCACGCTCAAAGCCGACAACAGCCTCGAGGGCTGGCAGGGGTTCTAGCCTGGTCCGGTGATCGAGATCGGAAGCCGTGCGCGCAGTCAGCCACCGCCGCCGCATGCCGTGTTCGAGGCTCTTGTTCTCCCGAACCGGGATCCAGCCCGACCCTGGCTGGCGGTCCTCGACAACGAGCAGTTCCCGACGATCGGAGAGACCGAGGAGTTCACGCTTGTCACGTGGTCGTCCTTGTGGGTGAAGCGCTCGGACGTTGTGATCCGTTTCGACCTCACCGGGGACTCAGGCGGGACGAGCTTGCGCTGGACCCTGCTTGTCGACGAGCCGCCACCGGACGACGCGTTCGTCGGGCATATGCGCAAACGGATGAACCAACTGATCAACGCGAACCTAAGATACACCTTCGGCCAATAGGCGCCGGCTGCT
Source organism: uncultured Jatrophihabitans sp. (assembly GCF_964244045.1). NCBI lineage: Bacteria > Bacillati > Actinomycetota > Actinomycetes > Jatrophihabitantales > Jatrophihabitantaceae > Jatrophihabitans > uncultured Jatrophihabitans sp. The sequence continues at coordinate 135,498 of NZ_CAXTHK010000004.1, forward strand.
GGAGGTCGTAGTTCACGGCGAAGTGCTCTTCGCCAACAGTGACGATCTGGTGGTCAGGCGCAACATCCACACCGGAAGCATGCAGTCGGTTGTCAACACGTCCTTGGCCGAGCGTTCGTTCTGCCGCGCTCTCCTGCCTGTGGACAGCGCGGCCAGGGTCACATCGCTATGCGTCCGATTTGTGCCCGTAGCGCTGACGGGCGGCCTCGCCGGAGGTCCCGACTATCTGGCCGATGAATGCCCAGGAGTAGCCCTGGACCCGAGCCTGCTCGACGGCATTAACGACCGCGCGCTCGGAGTCCGAGCGGCTCGCATAGCGTGCACGATGACCGAAGTCTGGACCCCGTCGATGACGCCGATCTCGTAGTGATCGCTGCACGGTTGGCGCCGATGATCATCGTGAAGCCGTCGTCTAGCTCGAAGATCCGGATCGGGTTCGCGTAGGCATGCCGAATGTCGTCGTCACTGACGCCGTGCTTGCGTGCGCTGTCGCGATGATCGGATCATCGTCCACTATGCCAAAGTTAGCTGTCGCGACCAGCGCGGCAAGTTAACTTGCCCGGTCGCTGACAGCCATGGAGCCTCTGCCTCTCAGAACACCCGGGATGGCCCGTGCACGATCAGGCCAGGGCTAGCACGCTTGGCCTCCGAGTTTCGAGCTGTTGCGGTTTCGGGGGCAGCGAGCGTTCTACGCTCCGGTGATCACGGACCGAGGAGGAGCAGTGCCCACCCTGAACTACGGCACCGAACGTTTCCAGCTCGACGACGACACTGCGCGGGCGGTGATCAACGCATTCGGCGCCAAGCTCGGCAGCAGCAACGGTGTCGGGTGGGTGACGTTCACGGACAACGCGGGGACCACCTGGTCGGTGATGGCGATGGCCGGTGTGCCGCTGTTCATCAACGCTCAGCCGGACGGGCCGAGCTGAGCTCTACCGGTCAGGTGTCTCGAAGTCGACGGACTGCACGACCCGCACGAGGACGTGGTCGCCGGCTCGCGTGACTGCCAAGCGATCGGTAGCCCAGACTGTTCCGACGTCGGTGACCACCCGAACCCGCGCCCCGTCCTCGACAGGTACGACCCGGACGGCCTTGCCATCCAGACCAGCGTCAGTGGCTATGAACACGTCCTGAGCCCGGGTGAGCACGGCGCGGCCATCGATCACCAGCTCGCCGTCATAGCCGAGGAAGCGGGCGACGTTCCTGCTTGGAGGATGCGCGAGAAGCTCGCGCGGGGGCGCATCGGCCCCTACCGCTCCGTCGATGAGCACCACCAGCCGGTCGGCCATCGCCCAGGCGTCGCGCCGGTCGTGCAGCACCACGGCCACCGCCGCCCCGCTGGCCCGCAGCGCTTCAGCAGTGTCATCGCGCAGGTCGGCGTGGGTCTGGGGATCGAGCCCGTCGAACGGCTCGTCCAGCAGCAGGACATCGGCATCGAGCGCCAACGCGCGGGCGAGATGGACGCGGCGGGCCTCGCCGCCCGACAGCTCGGCGGCCGGGCGACGGGCGAGGTGCTCGGCCTGCATGCGCTCGAGTGCGGCCACCGCCCGCGGCCGGCGCTGGACCCTCGGAACTCCCCACCAGGCCAGAGCCAGTTCGACGTTGGCGCGGACGCTTCTGCGAGCCAACCCGGGGGTCTGCATGAGCAGAGCTCGCCGACCTGCCGCCGTGACTGAGCCTTGAGAGATCGGCAGTGTTCCGGCCAGGGCTCCGATCAGCGTGCTCTTGCCGGCGCCGTTGGGTCCGAGAACTGCAACGATCTCCCCCGCCGACACAGCCAGGTCCACATCGTGCAAGACGTCGCGCCCGCCGCGGCGCACGCGAATCCCGCGAGCCGTCAGGGCGGGCGGCGGATCACTCACGCGAGCCGGCTCCGGCGGCGCCGCCTCCCCGGTGCACCGCGGTGCTGCAGGACGGTCAGCGCAGCGCTGATGATGAGCAGCAGCCCCAGCAGGACCAACCCGATGGCTAGGCCGGTGACGAAGCGTCCTGCCTCAACCTGCTGGAGCGCAGCGCTGGCCAGGGTCTGATCGAGGCCCTGGATATTTCCGCCGGCCAGGACGACGGCACCGACTTCGGACAGCGTTCCCCCGACCGCAGCTATCAGGGCGGCGACGATACCGACGCGCGCCTCGCGAATCGCGAGACCGGCAACCTGGACCCGGCCGGCCCCGAAGGCGCGCGCCTGGTCCAGCAGGCCAGTCGAGACGGCACCGATGGAGGACGCGGTGAGAGCCACGATGACGGGCAACGCGAGCACGGTCTGCACCACAAAGACGCCCTCCAGCGTGAACAGCAGGTGGAAACGCGCCAACGGCCCGTTGACCGGCAACGTCAACATCACGAACACGAGTCCGACGACGACGGGCGGCAGTCCGAGGCCGGCGTTAGCGAGCGCAAGCCCGATTCCTCGACCTCGAAAGCGGCCCACGCCCAGAACCACACCAAGAGGTATGCCGAGCAGTGCTGCGATGCCGGTCGGCACCGCTGCGACCTCGAGGGTGATGCGGATGACGTGCATCAGGTAGGGGTCGCCGTCGATGATCATGTGCCAGGCCTGCGAGAAGGCCTGCGTCCAGTAGCTCACCGGCTCGGGCTGGGCGTGGTCGGCGACGGGCTGGCGCTGGGCGCGGTCGGTGAGTTGAGCGCCGAGCTGGGGACGACGTAGACCAGCTGGCCGTCGTTTAGGCGGTAGACGCGTCCGATAGGCGTTCCGCTGCCGCTGGCGGAACGCTGATCTGCGGGTACCGACCGCAGTACCTCCCCCGGCCGCACGGTCACCGGCTGTCCCGACGGGGCCTGTCCGGCGCGACCGGTAATGCGCCCGGACAGGTTGAAGGACGCCAGCGCGGCGAGCAGGAAGGCCACCGCGAGAACGATGCCGACATCGAAGAGGTTGACGAGTCCGTCGAGGGGATCGCCGGCTCGGTCCTCGTGTCGTCGGGCGCGCGGCGACACCTGAATCACGACGGCGGCTCGATCGCTGCAGCCGGCGTTGATTCGTCGGTCAGAATCGCGGCGACGTACTCGAGGTCGGAGTAGTCCTGGCCGTACAGGTTGTCGCGAATCAGCGACAGGCCGAAGGCCACGGCCCCGACGAACAGACCGAGCACGGTGACGCTGAATGCGACGCGCAGGTTGTCCGTCAGGGCCCGCACGTTTCCCTTGGCCAGGCCGTCCAATGCAGGGGTCAGCGGAATCAGGGTGCCCATCAAGCCGAGTGCCGGCCCGATGCGCACGAGCAGCCGGGTGCGCGCGAGTCGGCGTTGGCACGACAGGTCGAAGTCGGCGAGATCCTTGGCGATGTTGTTGTTCGCCTGCGCGTCCGACCCGTGATGAGCCACGATGGCCTCGTAAGCCCGCGCCATCGGCGAACTCCACGCGAGTGGCGCGAGTACCGACAGCGCGCGTGGACGCTCGTCCGACCTCAGTGCCGCGCGTGCCGCGCCAGCCGCGCGCTCGAGATCCCTTGTGCGCGATAGACCAGGCCGCCGTCGGCTTCGCATGGCGACCTCGACGACGAGCCTGCCAACCTCCACCACGACGAGCGCCAGGGAAACCACGGCAGCGACCACGACGGGGATCTCGAGCACCGAGGCCACGTGAAAGATCGTCGTATAGAGCGGGTTACTCACCTGTGTCGCCATCTCTTTCGCCCGTACAGCGGGCCCGGGAGCGCGCGTCGCCGCTCGAGACCGGCGCCGGCCAGCAGCAACGCGAGTATGCAGGCCAGGCCGACCCACGCGAGCGAGGCGCGCACGTGCGTCCCGCCGGCGCGGGCCGCTGCGGCAGCGGCCGGAGCGGCGGTGTCGCGCTGATTCGGGGTGACGCCAGCAGGATCGATCAACGCGAAACCGGCGACGAGCTGTCCGCCGGACGGTCGTTCGAGCGGTGACGTGGCTGTCGACACCTCCGGCGAGGACGGCCCGGCCGTCGGTGACGTGGACGTGGAGTCCGATCCCGGGCGTGCCGCAGTTGGCGATCCCGGTCCGCCGGTCGCGGTGCGGGGCGCACCCGGGCGCCCGTTGTACCGGCTACCCGCGCCGGTCACCGGGCCGCCGACCGGGTTGCTGCTCGTGCCGAGTCCACGGCCCGGTCCGGTGGTCTTAGGCGGCTTCGGCACCTTCGCCTGCGACTTCACCGTGATCGGCACGGTGGCGGACTCACCGCTCGACCCGCTCGCGCCCGCCACGCTCACCTGCGCGTAATAGGTGCCGGGGGCGGCGTAAGAGTGCGTGACGGTCGGTGTAGCGCCGGTGTCGACGTCCCTGCCGCCGTCGGCGAAGCTCCATTTCCAGTCGAGCGACTCCCCGGAGATCGGGTCCGACACCGTGGCAGACAGACGCACGGGTGCGCCGACGCGAACGGTGGCGGCACTGGCCCGAAGCGTGGGATGCAACAGGGCGCCGGACGTGTGCACCTGGACGATGAAGGCGCCCCCACGGGTCACCTGCATGAAATCGGCAGCGTTGGTGTCGTCCAGGTCGTTCGCGCGCAGAGCCCGGACGTAGCCCAGGCTGTCGCCTACCTGATAGAAGAGCGGTTGCAGACCGTCCTTGAACCCGTTGCTCGTCGGCGGGTCGAAATCGCGCGTCGAAGCCGACAACGGGGACCGATACGCCGTCGAGCCGATGACGTAGGCGTAGGTCACGGAAGCCGGCGTGACGCCGGCCTGTTGCATCAATTCACGGATGGGCACGCCTGGACCGTCTCTGTCACTTCCAGGCCCGGGCCGCACCTCGTAGTCGCCACTCTCCTGGTCGGGAAATGCGGCAAGTTGAGTCGACGAGAACAGGGCTGTCTGCGTCGGCGTGGCACCCGCTCCGTACACCTCGACCTGCACGCACGACTCGCCGGTGCCGCAACGCCGCGCACTGGCCTGGGCCATGGGTGCGCTCGTCACGGCTACGCAGAGTGCAGCCGTGACGAGCGCCGCGACGCGGTTCACTCGCCGCACATTAGTGCGACTCAGCGCACCGTCCGCGTGTGAACACCGGACGCGGCACTGGCAAGCACCCCGTTGTTGACGTAGCGGAACTGCACCCGCCACTTCCCGCGCGGCAGGGCGAAGGTGAAGCTCCTGCTGTTCTGACCCCGCGCGACCGACCGCTGCGCCACATAGTGCAAGGCAGCCTTCGAGCCGACCCGCGCCGCGTACAGCTGCAGCAAGCCGCGCTGGTAGTGCACGCCTGGCAGCAACGCCACCGATCCCGTCACGCTGCCCTTGTCGCCGTCCAGCGAGGTGATACTGACCCGACCGTGCACGGTGACGCGAGCGGATCGCGCGGTCGTGGTGGCGCTGAGCAGGTCGCCGAACTGCGGCTTCAAGCCGGCGTTCTCGATCTTCGTTATCGCGCCGACCGAGAGCGTCACGTAGGCACGGGTGCCCAGCGGCTGATAGCTGATCGAGAAACGGCCTGCGCTGTTCGTCGTTGCGGTGGCAAAGACGTTGGAGGTCGACCCGGGCAGGGTCAGCGGGCCGCGGAGGACCACCTTCACCCCGGACAGCGCCGGCGTGCCCGGCACGACGTTGCGCACGGTCCCGGTGATGGTGATCTTTCCGCCGCCGTAGACGTTCTTCGGAATGGCGGAGGTGGAGATGACGGGAGCTGCATCGGGCAGGAAGGGCGGACCGTCACTGGACTTCGCCAGGTAGTTCCCGACCGCAGCCTGCGCGGTGGGCGAGGTGAGCCAGGTCAGGAACTGGTGCGCGGCGGTGCTGTTGATCTGAACGTTGCTGTTTCCGGCGAACTTGGCTGGGTTGATGGCGTACGCGTGAAATGAATTCACGAGCAGGGTGTTACCACCTCGTGCGGAGGCAGCGTTGTCGCGGGTCACGATGCCCAGCTTGGACAACGACTTCTGCGATTCCAGGTATTGAAAGGTGCCGCGATCGGTGAATACGTAGCAACCGCCGCCGGAGTAGTTGCAAGCGTCGGCGTTGATGACGTTCGGGCCCTGCGTAAGGCCGGTCGCCTGGTACCAGCTCGGCGTCTTGGCCTGGGTGATGTCCGACGGGCACGCGCCCGTCGCGGTGCTCGGCGTGGTGCCGCCGCCGTTCGCATCGCTGACGGTGCACGTTGTGACGCCGTTGGTCAGCTTCCAGATCGCATGTTCCTGGACGGTCGTACCGGGTGTGCCGCCTCGCGACACGAAGTTGGCGTGCCCCGCTGCGCCTGCCGCGGCAATCTTCTCGAACGCGCCGACGATGTCGTGCTTGTCGCTGGTGAGCACACCGGCCGGGTCGTTGGCCGGGCCGAGCAGCACATAGTCGCCGTAGAAGATCGCGCGACCGTACTTCTCCGCCGAGTACCCGTCGGCCACGAACTGGTTCTCCAGCGAGGCGGCGTGCACGATCAGGGCGCTGGCACTGCCCGCCTCGGCGTACGTGATGGCCGCCCCGGTGCCCTTGCTGACGTAGTTCAACGTGACACCGGGATAAGCCTTCTCGAAGCCAGGCTTGATCACTGATTGGACGAGGTTGGAGTCGTACACGTCGCTCGTGCCGACCACAGTCAGGGTGCTGCTGTCATCGGCCTGCGCAGCGGTCGGTGCCACCGCGGCGAGCGCCGCTACGGCGGTCAGAACGGACAAGACAGCAGTACAACGTCGACCGTGACGCAGGCGAGAGATCATGTCGCGGACATTAGCACCGCAGCTGCGTCGGACAAGTACCTGTCGGCCCGCAGTTGGAGGCGTATCGCCGGTGACGACCCGCGGCTACGGATCGGGCTAGACGGTCACCTGAACATTGACGACGAGCTGCCGTCCAGAACGGGCCGCCAGGACCACGCGAACGAAGCCGGGTTTCCGCCCGATGAGCTCTGCCGTGCCGGCAGCGGACTTCGGGGCACGGCACAGCACCGCATCGTCGCCGGGCTCGACGGGTGCCCCCAACCCCAGCGTCGAACCGCTGGGGACGTCGAGTGACAACGCATCATCGGTGCGAATCACGACGGTCGGCGGCAAGGACTCACTGGGAACGGCGCGCGTGGAGTCGTTCGGGATGCTTACCGAGGGAGCACATGTGCTGACCGCTATCGGAGCCGGCGGCCGTTCCGACGGATGCGGGCTCGACGACCCATCGCAACCGGTAAGACCCAGCGCAGTCGCCGCGAGCACGCCGAGCAGCGCCGGGCCGGACGTCCGCACGCAGCACCCCTTGCTACTTCTCGGCCGAATCGACGCGGCAGTGGCGCAATCGCCGATACGGGAGAGTCAACCACGCACACGAGGTGTGGACCGGTCTCCCGCAGATGTGCAACGTGCTACAGGAAAACTCCGTTTCTGCGGATCCCAGTCTCGCTTTTCTGCCGTGTCGGCGTTTGAATGGGTCGACGGGACCCCACGACGAGAGCAGGCCTGAGATGACCATCGACTACGACAAGCTGTTCATCGGCGGCCAGTGGGTTGCGCCGGAGTCCTCCGCGCGCATCCAGGTCACCTCGGCCAGCACCGGCGAGCCGATCGGCTCGGTGCCAGAGGCGCAGGAAGCCGACATCGACACCGCCGTCGCGGCGGCGCGGCGCGCGTTCGAGGACCCGTCCGGCTGGTCGCAGTGGGAGCCGGCACGACGCGGCGCCGCCATCGAGAGCCTGGCCAACGAATTCGAGAAGCGCGCCGAGGAGTTCGGCCGACGCGTCAGCCTCCAGAACGGCATGCCGATCTCGATTGCGACGCAGCTCGAGGGCGGCTTCCCGACCATCGTCATGCGTTACTTCGCCGAGTTGCTGAAGACCGCCTCGTTCGAGGAGGAACGACCGCACCTGCTCGGCGGCACCACCACCGTCCGTCGAGAGCCCATTGGCGTTGTCGGTGCGGTGGCTCCGTGGAACTACCCGCAGACCCTTGCCGCCTTCAAGCACGCCCCGGCCATGGCCGCGGGCTGCACGATCGTGCTGAAGCCCTCACCAGAAACTGTCCTTGACGCCATGTTGTTCGCCGAGGCTCTCGAGGCCTCCGACGTCCCGGCCGGCGTCATCAACATCGTGCCGGGCGGCCGCGAGGTCGGAGCCTACCTGGTCTCGCACCGCGACATCGACAAGGTTGCGTTCACCGGTTCCACCGCCGCCGGCCGACAGATCGCCGAGACCTGCGGGCGGCTGCTCCGCCCGGTCACCCTCGAGCTGGGCGGCAAATCGGCCGCGGTGGTGCTCGACGACGCGGAACTAGACCTCGCGAAGATCGGCGAGGACCTGTTCGCGGCCACCCTGATGAACAACGGCCAAACCTGTTACCTGGGCACCCGCGTGCTGGCCCCCGCGTCGCGCTACGACGAGGTCGTCGACATGCTGCAGGCTTTCGCGTCGTCGTTGACGGTGGGCGACGCGCTGGACCCCGCGACGCAGATCGGCCCGATGGCGTCGTCAACCCATCGCGACCGCGTCGAGGGCTATATCGCCAAGGGCCTCGGCGACGGCGCCACCCTCGTCACCGGCGGCGGCCGTCCCAAGGACCTCGACGCCGGCTGGTTCGTCGAGCCGACAATCTTCTCCGAGGTCGACAACCACTCGACCATCGCGCAGGAGGAGATCTTCGGCCCGGTGCTGTCGGTCATCCGCTACACCGACACCGACGACGCGGTGCGCATCGCGAACGACTCCGACTACGGACTCGGCGGCACGGTGTGGACCTCCGACCCCGAGCGCGGCAAATCTGTCGCCCGCCGCATCCACACCGGCACCATCGGGATCAATCGCTACCTCGTCGACCCCGGTGCGCCTTTCGGCGGCATCAAGGCCAGCGGCATCGGACGTGAGTTGGGTCCGGACGCGTTGCATGCCTACCAAGCGGTGAAGACGATCTACTCCTAAGGCCCCAAATTACCCGGCCGTACTCAGTGCGGACAGAGCGGGCGTCAGTTTGCTCCGGGCTGAGCGATACTGACGCACGCTCCCGCCCCCAATCCCGACTGCCGCGGAACGGCTGCGCACATGGCATCGAATTCTGGCTGCCTTGTTCCGTGGCCTGGGCACGAGTTGACTGCCTGGCATGGGTAGGCCTGCGAGCCTGGACTTCGACTGGGCGATCCGAACGGGCGGGAGACTGAGCGGCCGGCAGAAGGTGCAGCTGATCAGCGCGATGGTGCCGATGATGCTGCGGTATCCGGCGGTCCGGCTGAGGCTGAGCACGGGTCGGCGTGGGACGGCTCGACTGGACCTCGACGCGCTCATGTGGCCGGACTCGGCGCTCGCCAGGGACGCTGAAGAGCACGCTCGGGAGGTCCTGACGCCGTGGGTCCTCGAGCACTCGTTCCGGACCTGGATCTTCGGTCTGCTGCTCGCCCAGCAATACGCCGTGACGGTCGACCAGGAGCTGACGTTCGTCGCAGCCGTCCTGCACGATCTGAATCTTGAGCACCCGACGCCCGGCCGCTGCTTCGCGGTCGTCGGCGGGGAGCGGGCCGAGCGGTTCGCTCTGGAGCACGACGCGCCGCCCGATCGGGCGGTGGCCATCAGTGCTGCGATCTGCGGTCACCTCACGCCTGGCGTGTCCGACGATCTGAGCGACCCGGCCGGCTTCATTTCCGGTGGGGCCCTGGTCGACATCTACGGATACGGCCTCGACACGATGGACCCCGCATGGGTCGACGACGTCCATCGCCGTCATCCCCGTCGCGATCTACGGCGCGAGCTCATCCCGGCGTGGAAGGCGGAGGGCAAGGCCGTCCCGCACGGGCGGGCCGCGACGATGACGCGCTACGCGCGATTACCGGCGTTCGTGCGCCTGTCCCCCTACGCCGAATGACTGGTCCGAAGCGCCTACCGGGCTCGGAGTGGTGGGACAGCTGTTTGATCAGCGAAAGTTGTCTCCGTGACGGTCTGCTGCGTTGCGCAACCGGGTAGGTCGGCGCTAGGCCGCAGTAGTCCTACGAAGATCAGGAGACCGCCAATGGCGAAGAAGAACGCACAGCGCAGCGTGTCCGTCCCGGGAGTTCCCTCCCCTGAGGCGCCCGCCTACAAGGAGCCGACGAAGCCTCGCGAACCCCTGTCACCCAAGCAGGATCAGGGTGGTCCCGAGACCCGCACTCCGACCGGTGCGGCCACGGGACAACCGCCGGAGAACGTTGCCCAGCAGGGTGAGTTCCTCACCACGGCGCACGGCGCGCGCCTGACCGACACCGACCATTCGTTGCGCGTGGGCTCCCGCGGCCCGACGCTGCTGCAGGATCACCACCTGCGCGAGAAGATCAGTCATTTCGACCACGAGCGGATCCCCGAGCGCGTGGTGCACGCCCGCGGAGCCGGCGCCCATGGAGTGTTCGAGGCCAACGGGGCCGCTGCGAAGATCTGCCAGGCCGCGTTCCTGAAGTCCGGGGCCAGGACCCCGGTGTTCGTGCGGTTCTCGACAGTGCTCGGGTCCCGCGGATCGGCGGACCTCGCGCGCGACACCCGCGGGTTCGCGACGCGGTTCTATACCGACGAGGGCAACTACGACCTGGTCGGCAACAACATCCCGGTCTTCTTCATCCAGGACGGCATCAAGTTCCCCGACGTCATCCACGCCGGCAAGCCGCACCCCGACCGGGAGATCCCGCAGGCGCAGAGTGCGCACGACACGTTCTGGGATTTCGTCTCGCTGCACACCGAGGCTCAGGCACACACGATGTGGAACATGTCCGACCGCGGCATCCCGCGCTCCTACCGCACGATGGAGGGCTTCGGGGTGCACACCTGGCGGCTCGTCAACGCCAAGGGTGAGACGAGCCTGGTCAAGTTCCACTGGAAGCCGCGCCAGGGCGTCCACTCGGTGACCTGGGAGGAGGCGCTGCTGACCAACGGCACCGACCCGGACTTCCACCGCCGCGACCTGGCCGACTCGATCGAAGCCGGCGCCTTCCCGTCCTGGGACCTGGGTGTCCAGGTCATGCCGGACTCCGAGGACCAGACGTTCGAAGGCATCGACCTGCTGGACCCAACGAAGTTCGTCCCCGAGGAACTGGCACCGGTCCAGGTCCTCGGCACGATGACCCTGAACGCGAACACGACGAATTACTTCGCCGAGACCGAACAGGTCGCGTTCAACCCGAACAACCTGGTGCCAGGCATCGACGTCACGAACGACCCGCTGTTGCAGGCGCGGCTGTTCTCCTACCTGGACACCCAGATCACCCGCCTGGGTGGACCCAACTGGAACCAGCTGCCGATCAACCGCGCGCACGCCCCGATCAACGACATGCTGCGCGACGGGTTCCACCAGGACGCGGTGCACGGCGGCGTGGCGCCGTATCGCCCGAACAGCCTCGACGGCGGCAACCCGTCCGTCGCTGGCAAGAAAGATCACCCGTTCATCGACGTCCCGGCGCCGGTCGCACCAGGGGTCAAGGAACGCGTGCACCCGGCGTCCTTCGACGATCACTTCAGCCAGGTCTCGTTGTTCTACCGGTCGATGACCCCGATCGAGCAGGACCACATCACCGCGGCGTACACCTTCGAACTGTCGAAGTGCTTCGACCAGACGATCCGCGAGCGGCAGCTGCAGTCCCTGGCCAACATCGACCCTGACCTGTGCAAGAAGGTGGCGGACGGGTTGGGCCTGACGCCGCCCAAGCCGACGGTGACCGACCCCGGGGGCCCCGTCAGCGCAGCGCTGACGCAGCTCGGTGGGTCCTGGCCGATCGACGGACGCCAGCTCGGCATCGTCGTCGGCGCGGGCGTGAACCCGGCCGATGTAGCGCTCGTCAGCGAGGCTGCGCAGGCCGCCGGTGTCGTGCCGCTGGTCGTCGGACCGCACGGAGGAAACATCGGCGGCCTGACGGTGCACCGCACCTACGCCAATGCCTCCTCGACGGAATTCGACGCCCTGGTGTTGGTCGGTGACCTGCCCCCGGCGCCCGACGCCATGGTCAGCGGAGACGCCAAAGCCGGCACCCCGGCCGCCGTTGTCGACCCCCGGGTCGTCAAACTGGCTGGCGAGGCGTGGCGGCACGCGAAAGCGATCGCAGCGGTGGGCGATTCGACCGCTCTGACCGACGCAGGCATCACCGATCAGAACCCTGGCGTCCTTGTCGGTTCCGCCGCGGAACTCGCACCGCAACTGCTGGCCCTGCTCGCCGAGCACCGCTGCTGGGACCGCTTCGCGACCAGCGTCGAGGTCTGAGTAACGCGTCCTGGCTCGTGGCCGGGTGGCGGGCCAACCGGACCGCCACTCGGCTGCAGCCGACCTGCCCGTGGCTGATGTCTGCGTGGTTAAGCTTCCGAGCCTTGTGTCAGTGACACCTCGTCCACCTCTGTCGGCGCCATGAGACTGCACCGTTCTAAGGTGACCCGGTGCCGCCAGCCGCGGTGGCGAGGGCCCGCAGCGGGTGTCTGCGGTTGAGGTCGTCGCTGCGGACGGTGGCCAGCACCGCGAGGGACACGCCGGGCAGGTCCGCCATGCGGGTGAAGACGTACCCCAGCAGGTCACGCATCGCCATGTCGGCCCAATGCAGGTCCTCGATGACGAGCAGCACGGGCTGCTCCTCGGCCAACGCACTGAGGGCGGCGAGCACCGCGTCCAACATGGCGCCGCGATCGATCCGCCCGTCCTGGACGGGACTGTTCCTGTGCAGCAACCGGGCGATCGGCGGGTACCGGGACGCGAGCGCGTCCGCGCGTGGTGCGGGCAGCCGGGTGAACGCCTCGACAAGCGGCAGGTAGGGCGGCGGAAGTGTCGCCGAGGTCGACGCAGTGCCCGACCAGGACCAGTCTGCATGGCTGCTCCTCGGTGCTGCCGGGCCACTGAGGTGACCCGCTGACACGCATGACTGTCCTCGTCTGCGGAGGCCGCCGGCATCGGGACAATTCCCTATCCGGCTCGCTGTCGGCTCCTAGGTACGGTCGGGTGCCTCAGCGTCTGCGGCCGACGAGCACCCGGTACCAGACCGGATCTCCGTTCGTGAGCCGCCGATGCAGGAACCGCTCGTCGAGCTCGAAGGTCGTGTGTGCCTCGAAGTCCGACCGGGCACCGTCGGCGTGCTGCTCGGCGCAGGTGAAGGCCAGCCAGTCGCCGGTCGCGAACGTCGCCCACGTCTCGGCGAGGACGGGCGGTTCGATATGCCGGCCGGTGAGCGCACCCGCGCTGACCAATGCATTGAGCCCGAGCCGTCTTACCAGGGCGGGCAGCTCGACGTCGCCCAACGCACCCACGACGTACTCGACGTACAGCCCGGGGCGGTCGCGGGCCGCGGCGTCCTTCGCGGCCGCACTGATGTCGAGTGCTGCCACCGGCGACAGCCCCGCCGCGGTCAGCGCTTCACCGGACACGCCGTTGCCTGCGCCGACGTCCAAGCACCGAACGCTCGACGGCGCCGCCCCCGCCGCGACTACCCGGACGGCGAGGGCAGCAGCAAGGGTCTGCGGGGACGTACAGCCCAATAGGTCCTGGACGACGTGTTCGTACAGACCAGGGACGGCGTAGACCTCGTCGTAGTCGTGGATACGCATGGTGCGGCGCGATCCGCCGCGTTCCAGCCCGAAGGTCTCGCTGCCCGGCGTGGCGGGCGCAGACGGGTCGATGTCGACGCGGAAGTCCATGACCACACCATCGCCGCACCTATGCTGGACGTTTCTCGAACCCCGGAGAGGTGATCGACGGTGACGACGCTGATCGTGGTGCTGGTGATCATCGCGCTGCTGGTCGTTGCGGGCGTTGTCATGGCCAAGCGGGTGGACCGCAGCAGCCACGATGCAGTCGACCGGGTCCGCGTGCAGTCGCAGGTCCGGCAGACGCGGCTGATGGCCGACGGGCCCAGTCGCGACGTCGCGCTGTTGCGCCAGCGGCTCGACGCCCAGCTTCGGGCAGCTCGGGCGGTGCTCGAGTCGCCGGATGGCGAGGTGTTCCGGGCCGACGGTCCCACCGTGCTCGCCGAGGTCACCAAGTCGGCGCACGAGCTCGACGCGTCGCTCGTTGCGATCGGCGAGCTCACCGAGGCCCAGCAGCGCGAGGCGCTGCCGGCGATCACAGCGCAGGTCGATCAGTTGATCGACACCACCGACACCGCCTGCCGCACCCTGCTGCGGACGCGCGCCAAGACCCGCTCTGGTGAACTCGACGCACTGTCAAGTGACATCGACTTCGAGGCTGCGTCGCTGGCGACCTACGAGCGCGAACGCAACGACCTCACCCTCTAGGTGCTGTTCGACGAGCCGCTCTTGTGATTCGCCAGATACAGCGTCAGCACCACCGCGATCACGATCAGCGCCGCGAGCACGGCCAGCGCCACCTTGACCCTGCTGATCGGGCGATCGCCGACGACCTCGCCGGTGTTCGCGTTGACCAGCACCTGAAAGGTCTTGCCGGCGTGCAGGTAGGACGCGATCCACAGGGGTAGCAGCATGAGCTTGAACATGACGGCGGCGTAGCGGACGTCGATGTGCGACACGATCTGCTCGTCGCCGCCGATGTCGGCGCGACAGTCGTTCTCGACGACGCTCTCCATCTGGCCGCGGGCGTCCTGCAGGCCGACATCCGGGTCGACGTCGTAGCGCAGCGCGGAGTAGCCGGCGAGGAACTCCGGCCGATATGCGACCGCGCGAGTGAGGTCCCACGGGCCGGCCTCGTCCAGTCGCTTCGGCGGCAGTTGATGGCTCGCCCGGACGACGACGTCGTCGAACCAGCGCGAGACCTGCCCGTACGCGGGCCACCAGCGAGTCCGCATCTCCTGGACGTTCTCCTGCCGGGTGCCGCCCTGGCCGTCGGACACCGTCCGCGTCACCGTCACCCAGTAGTGCTCACCGCGTTGGCCGGTGTAGTCGGTTTCGGTCTGCGCGTCGTAGGTCCAGTGCGGAACGTAAGTCCCCTTGATCGCCTCGGTGGAGCCCACCTTCTTCAGCGCGTTCGGCGCGAACCACCGCGAGCGCACCCAGGTGGCGAAGGCTGCATTGGCCGCGCCCTGATCGATCCCGAACGGGACGACGGCTTCGGGAACGATCAGCCCCGGCGGCGACGACAGAGCGATGAGTACGCCGCTGCAGAACTGGCAGCGGTCGGCCAGCAGGTCGGTCTCGGTCGACGCACCGCAGTTCTGGCACTGCAGTACCTGTGCGGCAATGGTGTCGACCGGCTTGGGTGGCAGGCTCGCCCACTCGTCGTAGGAGTGCTCGACGATGGCCCGCCCGTCGTCCGTGATGGCCTGCTCGGTGCCGCAGGCGGAGCAGCGCAGCACCGACGTCCCAGGCGCGTAATAGGTCTGCGCGCCGCAGTTCGAGCAGGTGAAACGCGGGGCCGGAACCGCGGCCTGGGACTCGTCGGAGGGCGGCTCGTCGGCGGCCGGCAGCGGCGGCGGAGCCGGTTCGCTCATGCCGGCGGTAGCGGCGGCGGGGTGGCGCCGAACAAGCCGGCGATCTCAGGCACCGTGCCGGCGGCGACCCAGCCGGCCATGCCCTGACGCCACACCAGCGTCTCGGTGGTGACCTCGCCCGCTGTGATCTTCTGCTGCACACCCGCCGTGTCGACCGGGCCGATCTGCTGACCGCCGATGCCGAGGTAGAACGGCGCGCCCTGGCTGGGCAGGGGCGGCGGGCCGGCCGGCGCAGGCGCCGGTGCAGCACTGGGCGCGAGCGCGTCTCCGACCTGGCGGCCGAGCGCGACACCGACGCCCAGACCCAGGCCGCTGTTGCCGCCGCTCGGGTTGTTCGCCGCGTCCTCGATGGCGTTGGCCGCCTGGAACTTCGTGTACTGGTCCAGGTTCCCGACGACGTTCATGGACGTGCGCTTGTCGAGCACCTCCTCGACCTCGGGCGGCAACGAGATGTTCTGGATGACGAGCCGGGGCACGCTGATGCCCATGTCGGCCAGGTTCGTCGTCAATGTGCCGGCCAGCGTCGCGGCGATCGTCTGCTGGTTCGCGGCGAGATCGAGCATCGGCAGGTTCGAGTTGGCCAGCGCCGAGCCGACCTGGCCGACGATCGTCTCGCGCAGGAATTCCGAGACCTCTTCGGTACGGAACTGCGGGTCGGTGCCGACGAGTTGGCGAAGCAGTTTGGTGGGGTCGACGACCTGTATCGCATAGGCGCCGAAGGCCCGCAGCCGAACGACGCCGAACTCCGGATCGCGCAACGTGACGGGGTGCTGCGTCCCCCACTTGAGGTCGGTGAACAACCGGGTGCTGACGAAGTACACCTCGGCCTTGAACGGCGAGTTGAAGCCGTACTTCCAGCCCTTGAGGTCCGAGAGAATCGGCAGGTTGCGCGTCTCGAGCGTGTACGTGCCGGGCGTGAACACGTCGGCGATGGTGCCCTCGTTGACGAAAACCGCGTTCTGGCCCTCGCGGACGACGAGCTGCGCGCCCATCTTGATCTCGTTGCCCTGCCGCGGGAACCGCCAGACGATGGTGTCGCGGCTGTCATCGAGGAACTCGACGATGTCGATGAACTGACCACGGACACGGTCCAGCAGGCCCATGGCTGCACTCCCTCTGCCGACAGCGGCGACCTCACACGCCGTGCGGACGGCGCCCCTGGAGCCTACCGGCGGTGGGCCTACTCGCCGCGCGACTCGTTGGCGAGGAAGCGCTCCAGCTCGGCCCCCAGCTCATCGGCAGAGGGCAGGTCGCCCTCGACGATGGCGCTCTGGGCCGCGGCGGCCGCCGCGTCGTACTGCTGCTCGAGGGCAGCAACCAGGGTCTGCAGCTCCTCCGAATCGGCGACCTCGCGCTCTATGGCCGCACGGTTCACCTGTTCGGCATCCTCGAGTGACGTCGTGTCGAACCGCAGCCCGGCGCGCGCGCTGACCTCGCGCAGCAGCGCCAGCGCGGCGGCGGGGTACTCGGTCTGCGACAGGTAGGGCGGGACGGGTGCGGCGATCCCCAGCGAGTCGACCCCAGCGGAACCGAGGCGGTACTCGACGAGGTGACCGGCGCTGGCCGGCACGATGATCTGGCCGAGCCACGCGCGGTGGTCGGCGAACAGGTCGCGCCGTGAACCGTGCACGATGATCGGCGTCGGGCGGCTGTGCGGCACCGACATGGGGAAGGCGTCCAGCCCGACGACCAGGCGCACCCCGAGCCGCTCGACGAGCAGCTGCACTGCTGCCGCATATCGCTCCCACTGGATGTCCGGCTCGGGGCCGGCAAGCAACAGATAGGGCGTGTCGTCGTTGTCGTGCAGCAGGTGCAGCGCCAACTGCGGGGTCTCGTAACCGCTCCAGTGGTCGACATCGAACCGCATGATCGGACGACGGGCACGGTAGTCGTACAGCTGGTCAATGTCGAAGCGGGCCACCACCGGTGCGTCGTGGGCCAGCAACGCATTGCGGGCAAGCCGCACCGCGGCGCCTGCGTCGACGAAACCGTCGAGGGTGTGCAGCAGCACCGCGCCGGACAGATCCGGGCGGTCTGCGTCGAGGTCGAACAACTCTTCGGGATCCAAAGTCACCACTCCATCTTGGACCCCGGTGTCGAACTGCGGCAGCAAGCAGGCCCCAGTAGCAGTGACGGACGCGACGCCGGGGCCGGTATGCGGTTTGTGCGACCGCGGTGCGGGTACCCGCACGGTATGCAAACGCAGGGCGTAGCAGTGGTGACCGGTGGCAGCGCAGGCATAGGTCGAGCGGCGGTGCGGCAGTTGGCCGCAGCCGGCTACGACGTGGCGGTGCTCGCCCGTGGTCGGGCCGGCGTCGAGGCCGCCGCCGACGAGGTGCGCGCCGAAGGCCGGCAGGCGCTGGCCCTGCAGGTAGACGTTGCCGACAACGCAGCCGTCGACGAGGCCGCCGAGCGGATCGAGAACGAACTGGGCCCGATCGAGGTATGGGTGAACAGCGCGTTCGTTGGCGCCCTGGACTACACGTGGGACCAGACGCCCGAGAAGTTCCGGCGGATCACCGAAGTGACGTACTACGGCCAGGTGCACGGGATGCAGGCAGCACTGCGGTACATGCGCCCACGCGACCGGGGTTCCATCGTCAACGTCAGCTCGTCGCTGGCCCACCGAGGAATTCCCCTACAGGGTGCCTATTGCGGCGCGAAGCACGCGATCAAGGGTTACACCGAGTCGCTGCGGGTCGAGCTCGCGGCCACCGAGAGCAAGGTCAGCGTCTCGATGGTGACGCTGCCTGGAGTGAACACCCCGCAGTTCGACTGGAACGACGACCAGCTCCAGCAGGGGCACCCGATGCCCGTCCCGCCGATCTACCAGCCCGAGGTCGCGGCGAAGGCGATCGTGGACGTCGCCCAGCGCCCCAGGCACGACGTCTGGGTCGGCACGCCGACGGTCATGACCGTCCTGGGTGCTCGGTTCGCTCCTGCGGTCGTGGACTGGCGCCTCGCACGGACCGGCATCTCCTCGCAGACCACCGACGCTGACCTGGACCGGTACGGCAGCAACCTGTTCGAGCCCCGGGACGAGGAGCACGACGCCGGCGCGCGGGGCGGCTTCACCGACCAGTCGCGCGGGGCCGACCCGGTGAGCGCGATCGGTGCCGTGGTCGGGCGAGCGGTGGGCATAACAGCCGGCTTCGGGCTACGCACGGTCTCTGCGGTCCTGGATCGCCTCTGACCGGTCACTTGGGGTAGACCAAACCTATGTCAACCCCAGACCCACGCCGTGGCGACGAGCCCGGCGACCCCGATGTCACCCCCGGCCAGCCGAACCCGAACAGCGGCAACGCACCGAACGATCCACCGCCGCCGGACGATGACGACGCGCCCAACTCCTAGAACATGGACAACTATTCGCAAGACGGTCTCGTCTTCGAGGTGTCAGATTCCGGCCCGGCCGGCGCCGAGGTGGTCGTGCTGCTGCACGGCTTCCCGCAAAATCGCCGGGAATGGGATCACGTCACCCCGCACCTGGTCGGGGCGGGCTACCGCGTGCTCGCGCCGGATCAGCGCGGTTACTCGCCAGGCGCCCGGCCGGCCGGGCGGCGGGCGTACGTCCAGTCGCACCTGGTCGACGACGTCGTCGCGCTGATCGACGCTGCCGGAGTCCAGAAGGTCCATCTCGTCGGTCACGACTGGGGCGCACTCGTCGCCTGGGCACTGACGTCCCGTTATCCCGAACGGGTGAGCACCCTGACCGCCGTGAGCGTGCCGCACCCGAAAGCCTTCGCCTGGGCGATGCCGCGCGGGCAGGCGCTCAAGTCCTGGTACATGGCAGCCTTTCAGCTTCCCGCTTTGCCCGAGCGCCTGTTGGCTACCGACCGCGCACTGGCCCTCCTGGGCGGCAGTGGTCTGACCGCGGAGCAGATGAATGCCTACATCGAGCCGCTTGGTCGCCATGGGCTCACTGCAGCACTGAACTGGTACCGGGCGTTGCCGTGGTCGCAGCGCGAGAAGGGCCACGCCCGCCGGTCGACGGTGCCGACCACCTACGTGTGGAGCGACGGCGACACCGCGCTCGGCCGCGCCGGCGCCGAGGCCACCGAGCGCTTCGTCGACGCGCCCTACCGCTTCGCCGTCCTGCCCGGCGTGAGCCACTGGATCCCGGACGAGGCCCCGGACGCGCTGGCGGACCTCATCCTGGAGCGCGTTGCGAGTTCGTGACGGGGTTGACGTTGCTTCCGCGGCATGCCAACGTACAACCAAATGGTTGTACAAGATGAGCTGAGCGACGCCGAGGTCGACCGGATCTTCCGGGCCCTGGCCGACACGACGCGCCGTGACATCGTGCGGCGGACCCTGGCCGGCGAGGCCACGGTCTCGGAGCTGGCTACCGCGTACGACATGTCCTTCGCCGCGGTGCAGAAGCACGTCGCGGTGCTGGCGGGGGCCGGCCTGGTGACGAAGCGCCCGCGCGGCCGGGAGCGAGTCGTCCGGGCCGATCCCGACCTGATCCTGCGTGCCCAGGCGCTGCTGGACTCCTACGAACAGATCTGGCGTACGCGCATCGATCGAGTCGATGCTCTGCTCGCCGAGGACACCTGACCCCCAGACAACGACAGGAGCCACCAATGCCCGTCACCTCGGTCAGCACGGATGCCGAGTCCCTCACGATGACCGTCGTCGCCCAGTTCGACGCTCCAGTACGTCGGCTCTGGGACGCCTATCTGGACCCCCGCCAGCTCGAACGGTTCTGGGGGCCGCCCAACTACTCGGCGGCATTCACGCGGCACGACGGCTGTGTCGGTTGGTCGCAGCAAGTACGCGATGACCGGACCGGACGGGGAGGTGTTCCGTGGCGCGTGGGAGTGGGTTGCCGTTGAGGAGTTGAAGGGCTTCGAGGTGCGAGACGGTGGCGCCGTGGTCGAGCCCGACCCGGGCGAGGGGATCGGCCGTATGGTCTTCACCTTCGAGGCGACGCCCGGCGGCGGTCTAGACGGGGTGTGGCGAGCGCACCAGGAGCCGGCGCTGCTGCGGCAGTGGCAGTCCTCGTACGCCCGCCTGGGGTCGCTGCTCAGCTGACGGATCTCACGGGTGCCCAGCAGCGCGGCATCGACCCTTACCGGCGATTTGCCAACCAACCTCGTGATCAGAGGCGCTTAGCCGGGCGGTTCGATCGCATCCCGCTTGTCCGCGGCGAGAGGGGCCTTCGTTGCGCTCGGGTGCAGAGCCGTCTGTACCCGGCCGATCCCGTAGCGCGTCATGCCTTCGTCGCCGAGAACGTGTCCGGCAACGATGTCGAGCGTGCCCAGGCCACAGTCGAACACCACCCGTACACCGGAATGACTGTCCAGACGGTGTACGAGTTGCCGATCGACCAGGTAGAGCGGCACCCGGACCAGCGCGAACGGGACCGCCAACAGATCCCGTGGCCGGGCCGTCGGGCCCGCGGCCGGCAGACTCACGACTCGGTGCGCGCCTGCCGTTTGGCCGCAGTCAGCTCGCTGAGCCGGTTGGCGTCGGCTCGTTCCTCGGCTGCTGCTTTCCGGGTCTGCGCAACCTCGTCGAGCTCTGCCTTGGCCTGACGCTGCGCCTTCGTCGCGCGGGCCTTCGCTGAATTCTCGACTGCCTTCGCATTCTGCTCGGCGGCGTCGATTCGCTGCTGCTTGCGCGCCTCAGCTGCCTGCTTCTTCTGCGCGGCCGTATCGCGCGCCCGGGTGGCGGCTTGCTGCTTACCCTCGCGCTCAGTCCGCTCAGCCTCCTGCAGGCCTTCGCGGGAACGGCGGCGCGCCTGGGCTGCCTTCTCCTTGGCCTGCCGCTCACCGGCCTGCGCGGCCTCGGCCGCTTGGGCGCGGGCGGCCGCAGCCTGCCGCTCCAACTCGGCGGCCTCGGCAAGGGCGGCTACCCCGGCCATCCGATCGCAGCCACGCTGGATGACCTCGGGGTCGGCAATCAAGCGCCCGGCCAGGTAGTCATACCTGCCCAGCGCACGATCGAACAGCATGCGCGGTCCCGAGTCGTCAGGCAGGCGGTGCGCCACTCGCAGGTCGAACACGGTCAGCGGCAACCGGGCAAGCCGGTACGAGGTGGCGATCAAAGTGCGGGGACTCACAGCAAACCTCATTCGTCGTCAGGCCTGCGCGCGCAGCTCGGCTGCGCGCCGCTCGGCTTCGGCTGCCTCGGTCTCGAGGCGGTGCTCACGGGCTCGGGCGACCTGCTCGGTCGCTGCAGCTTCCGCGTCGAGCTTCGCGGCGTCGTCGACGGCGTCCTCGGCCTTCGCCTCGGCCTCGAGCTCGGCCTGGCGGCGGCCGGCAAGCTCGATCCGCCTGGCGTCGGCCTCGGCCGTTGCCTTGGCGGCGGCGGCGTCCTGCACAGCCGCGTCCTCCTGTGCGCCGGCGCGGGCGTAGGCCTCGCGTTTGTCGGCTGCGGCCTCGGCGGTCTGCTGCTTCAGCTCGTCCGCAGTTTCCTTTGCACGCGCAGCGGCGATCGCGTCCGCGCTGTTGGCATCCTTGCGGGCTTGGGCATCGGCCTGCTGCAGCTGGCCCTCTTCGACCAGGTCGCTCTTGCCCGTAACGGCACCTGCGACCTCCTTCGCCTTTCCGGCGACGGAGTCGAACAGGCCCTTGCGCGCTTCATCAGCTTTGTCCGTCATGCCTATGCACTACCCCGATAACGACGTTCGCGCCCGGTCTGTATGACAAGACACTCGTCGGAGCTGATCACTCCGCGTACCGTCGAGGCGGTGCATGCCAGATCTCTGGACACCGTCGCCCTTGGCAACAGTTTCGCCCGCGAGCTGCCCGAACTGTCCCTGTCGTGGCAGGCCGACCACGCCTGCGACCCGCGTCTGCTCGTGCTGAACGAGGCACTTGCCGCCGAACTGGGGCTCGACGCGGCGTGGTTGCGCACTCCGGAAGGCACCTGCCTGCTCGTCGGCGTCGCGGTGCCAGAGGGGGCCACTCCGGTGGCGCAGGCCTACGCCGGTCACCAGTTCGGCGGCTACAACCCGCGACTGGGCGACGGGCGCGCATTGCTGCTCGGTGAACTCGTCGACGCCGCCGGCCACACCCGCGATCTGCACCTCAAAGGCTCCGGCCGTACACCGTTCTCCCGCGGCGGCGACGGGTTGGCTGCCGTCGGACCGATGCTTCGCGAGTACGTCATCAGCGAGGCCATGCACGCGCTCGGCATCCCGACCACCCGGGCACTCGCGGTCACCGCCACCGGGGAGCAGGTGCTGCGCGAAACCGTCCTGCCCGGTGCCGTGCTGGCTCGCGTCGCGAGCAGTCACCTGCGTGTCGGCAGCTTCCAGTACGCCCGGGCGACGGGCGACCTCGCGCTGTTGCGGCGGCTGGCCGACCACGCGATTGCCCGGCACTACCCGGACGCCGCCCGAGCGGATCGGCCGTACGTCGCCCTGCTCGACGCCGTGCTCACCGCCCAGGCCGAGCTGGTCGCGCGCTGGATGCTCGTCGGCTTCGTGCACGGCGTCATGAACACCGACAACATGACGATCTCCGGCGAGACGATCGACTACGGGCCGTGCGCGTTCATGGACGCATTCGACCCGGCTACCGTGTTCAGCTCGATCGACGAAGGCGGGCGCTACGCCTACGGCAACCAGCCGGCGGTAGCGCAGTGGAACCTCACCCGCCTGGCCGAGGCGCTGCTGCCGCTGCTGCACGACGACGAGCAGCAGGCGGTAGCCGTCGCGCAGGAGGCTCTCGGGGCGTTCGCCGGTCGCTTCGACGCCGCCTGGAAGGCCGGCATGCGCACCAAGCTCGGCCTGCCTGCGGACGTCGATCAAGCGGTCGCGACGGAACTGACCACCGACCTGCTGACGCTGCTGCGCGACGGGCACGTCGACTACACCTCGTTCTTCCGCGCGCTCGGCGCAGCCGCCCGTGGAGACGTCGAAACCGCGCGCAGTCTCGTGCTCGACCTCGCCGGCATCGACGCGTGGACGTCGCGCTGGCGCGCGCTGCGCCCCAACGCCGAGGTGATGGACCGGGTCAACCCCGTCTATATCGCCCGCAACCACCTTGTCGAAGAGGCGCTGACCGCGGCGAGCGACGACGGCGACCTCGAACCGATGCACCGGTTGGTGACCGCCCTGACCGAGCCCTTCACCGAGCGACCCGGTCTCGAGCGCTACGCCGAACCCGCACCGACCGACTTCGGCCGGTACCGCACCTTCTGCGGAACCTGATTCCGGCAGCGAATGGTCAGCTTGCCCAGTCGCCGGTCGAGGCCAGCGCCTCAGCAACCTCGCGAAGTTTGCGATGGGTTTGCTGGGACGCGACAACCAGCAGTTCGAAGGCTGCGAGAGCGCTGAGCTTGTACCGCTCCATGAGAATGCCCTTGGCCTGGCCGATCACGTCGCGACTCTCGATGGCGATGCGGAGGTTGGACTCGGTCATGCTGGCCGTCACGGCCACAGCGGCGTGGACGGCCAGCAACATTGCGGCACTCTCGTCGTGTTCGGTAAATGCGTTCGGCTTGTTCGCGTAGATGTTGAGCGCGCCGAGATTGTCTTCCCGGACGAACAACTGCACGGCCAGCATCGAGTGAATGCCCTCGTCCATCGCGGCGGCGACGAAGCGGGGCCAGCGGCCGTCTTTCTCGAAGTCGTCAGACCGGACGGTGACTTCCTCGCGGAGCGACGTGATGCACGGCCCCTCGTTCAGTTCGGACTCGCGGGCGTCGATTCGCCTGACCAGATCGTCCGTGGCCGCGCGGGTGTGCACGGTGCCCTTCTGGAACAGGCTGATGCACGCATGATCCGCGCCTTCGATATTGGTAACCACGGCAGCGGTGATCCGTTGCAGCAGGTGGTCCATGTCGGGTTCGGCCTGCATCTGCCGGGCCAGTTCGCCCAGTTGGCGCGCCAGGCCTACCTCGATGGCATCCCCGCTGCTCGCGATGGCGTTTCGAAGTTCGGGTCTCGGCTGGTCCTGCGACATCTGAAACCCCTTAGCGTATGCCGTCTCACGGCGGGCAGTGCTGACAACTAGTAGCTCGGCGGCCGGAGCACAACCGAGGGCCTACAGCGGGGCCTCGGCGTCGACCACGGCCTGCGGGTCCGCGTCCGCACCGGACAGACCACGCGCGTGCTCGTGCTCGTCGTGCAGCTTGAGCCACTCCATACCGAGCTGGTCGCGACGGTCTGCCTCAACGGCGGCCTTGAACTCGGGCATGAATTCGCGTTCCTCCTCAGCCATGTGGTCGCCGTTGACCTGTTGCGCGTTGCCGACCGCGTCCCACCACGGCTCCGAGCCGACCTCGTGCTCGGCAACGTCACGGACGGACTGCCGGATGTCATTGTGCTCGCGCACCGCCGTCTTGCCATCGCGCACACCGTCGTCGACCTCGTCGGCCAGCACGGGATAGAACAAGCGCTCCTCCGCAACAGCATGGACCTCGAGACGGTCGGCGAGGTCGGTCCAGGCCGCGGCGAGATCGTCGCTCTGCTCGAGGTCAGCGAACGCGCGGCGGAACGCGTCGTGCTCGTTCATGACCATCGCGGTGATCTCGTATTCGCTCATGACGCCCATGATCCGGACCGGAGTGATGGGTGCACGCGGCGGGGGTCATCGAGGTTGCCGCGCTGCGTAACATTCATGAGCCAGTCCGGGCGATAGGCTCTGATCGTGGACGCCCCGGCCCCAAACGCTATGGCCCGCAACAACGTGCAGGTGGGTGGCGTCCCCGGGCGGCCCGTGGTGGTGTTCTCGCACGGCTTCGGCTGCGACCAGCACATGTGGGTCGCCGTCACGCCGCACTTCGCCGACGGCTATCAGGTGGTGCTGTTCGATCACGTGGGCGCCGGCGCCTCCGACCTGACCGCCTACGATCCCGGCCGCTACGCGAGCCTGGACGGCTATGCCGCCGACGTCGTCGAGATCGTCGTCGAGCTCGGACTCGGCCCGGTCACCTTCGTCGGTCACTCGGTGTCGGCCATGATCGGGGTCCTGGCGGCCGCGTCGCGTCCAGAGCTGTTCGAACGCCTGGTGCTCGTCGGTCCGTCGGCCCGCTATCTCGACGACGGGGATTACGTCGGCGGGTTCACCGCGGCCGACATCGACGAGATGCTCGAGGCCATGGACAGCAATTACCTGGGCTGGTCCAGCGCCATGGCGCCGGTGATCACCGGCAACGCCGACGAACCGCGATTCGGCGAGGAGCTGGCAGCCAGCTTCTGCCGCACCGACCCCGCCATCGCCCGGCAGTTCGCCGAGGTCACCTTCACCTCCGACAGCCGGGCCGACCTCGCCCGCGTGCACACGCCCACGCTCGTGCTGCAGTGCGCCGACGACGCCATCGCCCCCGCGACGGCCGGCCGGTACGTCCACGAGCACCTACCGCACAGCACGTTTCGCCAGATGGCCGCGACCGGCCACACCCCGAACCTGACCGCGCCGGAGGAGACCGCCCGTTTGATCGTCGAGTTCCTCGGCTCCTGATGCCGGCACCACCTGAGGACGGCACGAGCTCCTGGGATCTTGCGCCCTGCGGGTACCTGATCCTGGCCGACGACGGACTGGTGCTCGAGGCGAACCGCGCCATCCTCGACGCGCTGGAGCGCACCCGCGAGGAGCTCGTCGGCCGCCTGCGGTTCATCGACCTGCTGCCCGCCGGCGGGCGGATCTACCACGAGACGCACCTCATGCCGATGCTGCGCCTGCACGGCCGGGTCTCCGAACTCGCGCTCGACCTGAAGCGTGCTGACGGCGGACGCGTGCCGGTACTCGTCACGGCCCGTCGGCACACACCGCCGGACGGACCGGTCACGATCCACCTGGTGAGCTTCGACGTGACGCAGCGGCGTGACTACGAGCGCGAGATCCTGCACGCCAAGCAGCTGGCTGAGCAGGCGGCCGCCCGGGCGCTCGCGCTGTCCCGCACGCTGCAGGCCACGTTGATCCCGCCGCTGCCACCGAGGATCGAGGGCCTCGACGTCGCCGCCGCGTACCGGCCGGCCGGCTCGGGCGACGAGGTCGGCGGCGACTTCTACGACATCTTCCAGGTCGCCGAGCACGAGTGGGTCGTCACCATCGGCGACGTTCAAGGCAAAGGCGTCGAGGCCGCCGCGGTCACGGCGTTGGCGCGGCACGTCCTGCGCGCTGCAGCCGTGCGCTCCCCCAGCCCGCGCGAGGCCCTGCTCACCCTGAACGAAGTTCTGCGTGGATCCGACACCGAGCGGCTACTGACCGCGTTGGTCCTGCGTGTGAAGCAAGTCGACAGCGGGTGGAGTGTCGTCTTCGCGTCGGGCGGGCATGAGCCTCCTGTTCTCAAGTGTGCCGGCCAGCCGGCAAGGGAACTGGACGTGCCGGGGACGATTCTCGGCGTCTTCGCGACGCCGCCGCTGTCCGAGCGCCGTCTCGTCCTCGGCGTGCATGACCTGATCCTGATGACGACGGACGGCGTCCACGAGGCCCGTAACCCGGCGTCGGGAGAGTTCTTCGACGTGACCGGGTTGCTCGCCCACGTCGACGCGACCCCGGACAGCTCCGCCGGTGCGGTCGTCGACTCGCTACTCAGCAAGGTCCTCACCTTCTCCGACGGAATCGCGCGCGACGACCTCGCCGTGGTGGGAATCTCGATCACGCAATAGCACCAGGGCAGCGGCGCAGTGACCAAGGTCAGCCTCGCCTTGCTGGCACCCAGGCGCCCCGCTCGGTTGACTGGACCAATGACCGCCCTCCACTTCGCTCCGGCCGCCCAAGGCCATGCCCATTGGTCATTCGCTCGCGGGGCTCGCTCATGACGTACGAGTCCGGGCCGACGCAGGAGCAGGTCCGCGCCGCGGCCAGCGGTGAACCGACGCATCTGGCCGAGCCGCACGACTCCGAGCGCACGGGCCGGCTGAACTGGCTGCGCGCCGGCGTGCTGGGTGCGAACGACGGCATCGTCTCGACGGCCGGCATCGTTGTCGGCGTGGCCGGCGCGTCGTCGGCCACCGGTGCGATCTTCACCGCCGGGCTTGCCGGACTCGTCGCGGGTGCGGTTTCTATGTCGCTCGGCGAGTATGTGTCGGTCAGTAGTCAACGCGACTCCGAGCGGGCGCTGCTGGCCAAGGAGAAGAGCGAGCTGTCGACGGACCCTGACGAGGAGCTCGCCGAGCTGGCAGCGCTCTACCAGGCCAAGGGGCTGTCGGAGACGACGGCCTACCAGGTGGCTGTGGAACTCACCGAGCATGACGCCTTGGCCGCCCACCTCGATGTCGAGCTCGGCATCGACCCCGACAACCTGGCCAACCCCGTGCAGGCCGCAGCCGCGTCGGGCGTCGCCTTCACCATCGGCGCAGTGCTGCCCCTGCTGGCAATCCTGCTGCCGCCGCCTGCGTGGCGGGTGCGGGTCTGCGTCGTCGCGGTCCTCGCGGCACTTGCCCTGGCCGGGACGATCTCGGCCCGGCTGGGTTCGGCTCCGGTCGGCCGCGCGGTGCTCCGTGTTCTGGTCGGTGGCGCGCTGGGCCTGGCATTCACGTACGCGGTCGGCTCGTTGTTCGGTACCGCCGTCGGCTGAGGCTGCGCAGGCACGACACAATGGCGGGCGTGCCTGAACGCGGAACCGCCCTGCGCCGTCTCGGCTTCCTGACCATCGGCCTGTTCGACGGCGACGACCCCGGCCCCGGCCACCGCTCGACGCTGGAGATCATTGAATTCGGCGAGCAGCTCGGCTTCGACAGCGCATGGTTGCGCCACCGACACCTGCAGTACGGGATCTCCTCGCCGGTGGCAGTGCTCGCCGCGGCCTCGCAGCGCACGTCGCGCATCGAGCTGGGAACGGCGGTGACGCCGCTCGCGTGGGAGAACCCGCTGCGCCTGGCCGAGGACCTGGCAACCGTCGACGTCCTCTCCGGGGGCCGGCTCAACCCGGGAATCAGCGTCGGGCCACCCATGCGCTGGGACGACGTGAAGGATGCGCTCTACCCAGACACCGCCGAGGCCGAGGACCTCAGCTACGGCCGGGTGGAGCGGCTGTTGGCCTTCGTGGCCGGTGAACCGGCGAGCCCATTCGCAGGGACCGAGGGCATCGAGGAGTACTCCGAGCGGGTGCAGCCGCACTCCCCCGGCCTGCGCGAGCGGTTGTGGTACGGCGGGGGCAGCCGGACATCCGCCCAGTGGGCCGGGGAGCACGAGATGAACTTCCTGACCAGCAGCGTGGTCCGGGCTGAGGGCGACGCCGACTTCGCAACGATCCAGCGGTCGCAGGTTGACACCTACCGCGCAGCCCGGCCTGCAGGGCGCGTCTCGCAGGGCCTCGTCGTGATCCCGACGGACACCGCCACGCCCGAGCAGCGGGCGAAGTACGTGGCCTATGTCGAGGCGCGCACGCCGCGCACCGCTGCACCGCAGGGTCCGGCGCGAATGCTGTTCGCGCCCGATCTCGTGGGGACGTCTGAGGAGATCGCCGACGCCCTCTATGCGCACGCCGGGTTCCAGGCCGTGGACGAGGTGGCCTTCGCCCTGCCGTTCAGTTTCGAGCACGCCGACTACGTCCAACTCCTGACCGATATGGCGACCCGGCTCGGCCCGGCGCTGGGCTGGACACCCACCAAGGCCTGACGGCGCCGACGGGTGTGGATCATTGCCTCAACCAGCGGTGTCGGTGAGGATGAGCCGAAACCACTGGACCAGTGATTGGCGGCGAACGTGACCCATGCACCTGCGGCGTACGCGCTCGCCGGCGAGGTGGACGCCAGCACGGCGCCGTTCCACCTCGAGCGGCTGCAGGCCATGATCGCGAAGAGCCCGTCGGACTCGGTCGTCGTCGAGCTGGACCGGACCCGGATGCTCGACACCACCGGGTTGGGCATGTTGATCAACGCGCGTAAGTCGGCGAGCGACGCCGGAAAGCGACTGGTGCTGCGTGGTGCCAACCATCGCTTGGTGCGGCTCATGGAGATCGCGGGGACGTACGAGCTGTTCGACTGGGAGCCCTGAGCGACGCGTGCGTTGTCCGTGCGGCAGCGGCGAGACCTACGACGCCTGCTGCGCTCCGCGGCACAACCGATCGGTCCCCGCGCCGACCGCCGAGACCCTGATGCGCTCGCGCTTCACCGCCTTCGCGCGCGGCGACGTCGATTACCTGCTCGCCACCTGGCATCCCTCGACCCGGCCGCGCTCGCTCGACCTCGACCCGGACCGGCGATGGACCCGGCTCGACATCGTCGACACGCTCGACGGCGGACCGTTCGACGAGACCGGCGAGGTCGAGTTCCGTGCCCATTACCGCGACGATGCGACTCGCGGGGCGCAGCACGAACGCAGCCGCTTCGCCAAACAGCGCGGCCGCTGGTACTACCTCGACGCGTTGCCCCGCTGACAGACTGAGCGTCATGAGCGACACTTCACCCCCACCTCAGGTCTGGCCGACGCTGCGCGCGAACGACGCGCCGGCCCTCATCCGCTTCCTGGTCGACGTCGTCGGTTTCGAGGAAACCGTCGTGTACACAGACGACGGCATCGTGCACCATGCCCAACTGTCCTGGCCGCTCGGCGGCGGCGTCATGCTCGGCTCGGTGCGGCCCGACAGCACCTGGAGCCTGCCGCCAGGAACCTTCGGCGCGTACGTCGTGGTTGACGACGCCGACGCGGCTTTCGCCCGCGTCCGCGACGGCGGGGCCGACATCATCGACGAGCTGCACGACACCGACTACGGCTCGCGCGACTTCGCCATCCGCGACCCAGAAGGAAATCGCTGGTCGTTCGGGACCTACCGCGGGGAACCGCGGCACTGATCAGCTTGCCCGTGAGAGCATCGTCGCGAGCCAACCTGCACGTCGGTGTACGACCGCTCGATCGAATCGGTGAGTTGATGGACGCAGATGTCATCGTCGTCGGGGCCGGGCTCGCCGGTCTCGTCGCCACGCACGAACTGACGTCGCGCGGCAAGCGCGTGCTGCTCGTCGATCAGGAGAACGCCGGCAACCTGGGTGGGCAGGCCTTCTGGTCGCTCGGCGGGTTGTTCCTGGTCGACACCCCCGAGCAGCGGCGGCTCGGGGTGAAGGACTCCTTCGACCTCGCGTGGTCCGACTGGTGCGGGAGCGCCCAATTCGATCGGCTGGACGGTGAGCACCCCCAGGACGAGTGGGCGCAGCGCTGGGCGCGCGCCTACGTCGAGTTCGCCGCCGGCGAGAAGCGCTCCTGGCTCGCCGAGCACGGCGTGAAGATGATGCCGACGGTCGGCTGGGCCGAGCGCGGGGACCTGCGCGCCGACGGCCACGGCAACTCGGTGCCGCGCTTCCACCTGACGTGGGGCACCGGCCCCGGCGTCAGCGAACCGTTCGCCGACCGCGCCCGCGACGCCGCAGCCCTCGGACTCGTGACCTTCGCCCATCGACACCGCGTCGACGAACTGGTGCTCACCGACGGCCTCGTCACCGGGGTGCGCGGCAGCGTGCTCGCCCCTGACGACGCGGCCCGCGGGGTGCCGACCAACCGCGACATCATCGGCGACTTCGCGTTCACCGCGCAGGCCGTCATCGTCACCTCCGGCGGTATCGGCGCCAACCACGACATCGTCCGCCGCTACTGGCCCGAGCGGCTGGGTACCCCGCCGACCACGATGATCACCGGGGTGCCGGCGCACGTCGACGGCCGGATGCTCGACATCACTGCCGAGGCCGGCGCCCGCCTCGTCAACCGCGACCGCATGTGGCACTACACGGAGGGCGTCCAGAACTGGGACCCGATCTGGCCGGGGCACGGGATCCGCATCCTGCCCGGCCCGTCGTCGATGTGGTTCGACGCCCTCGGTCGCCGGCTGCCCGACCCGTGCCTGCCCGGCTACGACACGCTCGGCACGCTGCGCTACCTGCGCACCACGCCGGAGATCGCCGGCTTCGACCACTCATGGTTCGTGCTCACCGAGAAGATCATCGCCAAGGAGTTCGCGCTCTCGGGCTCCGAGCAGAACCCTGACATCACCGGCAAGAACGTGCGCGAGACGCTGCGCAGCCGGGTGCTGAGCAAAGGCGCGCCAGAGCCGGTCGCCGCCTTCCAGCGCTACGGCGCCGACTTCGTGGTGGCCGACTCCTTGGACGAGCTGGTGGCCGGCATGAACAAGCTGACCGACGAGCCGTTGCTACAAGTCGACGGCCTGCGTCACCAGATCGAAGCCCGCGACCGGCAGATCGCGAACAGCTACAGCAAGGACGCGCAGGTGCAGGGCATCCACAACGCCCGCCGCTTCCTTGGCGACCGGCTCGGCCGGGTGGCCACGCCCCACCGCATCCTCGATCCGACGGCCGGCCCGCTCGTCGCGGTGAAGATGCACATTCTCACCCGCAAGACCTTGGGCGGCATCCAGACCGATCTGCAGTCGCGCGCTCTCGGCCCCGACGGGCAGCCGGTGGCGGGTCTCTACGCCGCGGGCGAGGTCGCGGGCTTTGGCGGCGGTGGCGTGCACGGCTACAACGCCCTCGAGGGGACGTTCCTGGGCAGTTGCATCTTCAGCGGCCGCGCCGCCGGACGGGCGGCCGCCGACTCCGTCTGACCTACGCTCGACGGTATGTCCGACCAGCGCAGCGCCGCCCACCTGATCGTCGAATGCCTCGTCAACGAGGGCGTCACGCACGTGTTCGGCATTCCCGGTGAGGAGAACATCCGCCTCGTCGAGGCGCTGTCCGAGTCCTCGATCGAGTACGTCCTGACCCGCCACGAGCAGGGCGCGTCGTTCATGGCCGAGACGTACGGACGCATCACCGGCAAGGCCGGCGTCTGCTCGGCGACGCTGGGTCCGGGTGCGATCAACCTGCTGCTGGGCGTTGCCGACGCGACCACCAACTCGACGCCGCTGTTGGCGCTGTCGGCGCAGGTCGGCATGAACCGCAACTACAAGGAGTCCCACCAGAGCGTCGACCTCGTGACGATGTTCCAGCCCGTCACCAAGTGGTCGGCGCTGATGGCCACACCGGGCGCAGCGCCCGAGATGATCCGCAAGGCGTTCAAGCTCGCCCAGACCGAGCGTCCGGGTGCGGTGTATCTGGCCGTGCCCGAGGACGTCGAGGAGGCCGAGGTCGGGCCCGAGCTGGTGCCGCTGCCCGTCAACGTCCCGCGCGCCGACGACCCGTCCGACGCCCAGGTCGCCCGCGCCGCCGAGATCCTGCGCACGGCCCGCAACCCCGTCGTGCTGGCCGGCCACGGCGCCGCCCGTTCCGACGCCGGCGCGGCTCTGCTGCGCTTCGCCGAGCAGCTCGACGTCTCGGTGGCCACGACCTTCCACGGCAAAGGCGTGTTCCCAGACGATCACCGCCTCGCGCTCGGCGCGGTCGGCTTCATGCGCCACGACTACGTCAACTTCGGCTTCGACCGCGCCGACGTGATCGTCTCCGTCGGCTACGAGCTGCAGGAGTTCGACCCGGTGCGGATCAACCCCAGCGGCGACACCAAGATCATCCACATCCACCGCTTTCCGGCCGAGGTCGACGCGCACTACGACGTCGCCGTCGGCCTGAACGCCGACATCTCCCGCAGCCTGGACGCGCTGGCCGACGCAGTCGGTCCTGACGTTGCGTTCGAGCCGGTGGGCGGCGAGCGGATCCAGGCGCTGCTGTCCGACGAACTGGACCGCGGCCGCGCCGATGATCGGTTCCCGCTGGCGCCGGCGCGGATCGTCGCCGACAGCCGCACCGCGCTCGGACGTAACGACATCGTCCTGGTCGACACGGGAGCGCTGAAGATGTGGATGGCGCGGCTGTACCCGACGTACGAGCCGAATACCTGCCTGATCTCCAACGGCCTGTCGACGATGGCCTGGACGGTGCCCGGTGCGATCGCGGCAAGGATCGCCCGGCCGGAGGCGAAGGTGTTGGTGGCCACCGGTGACGGTGCGTTCCTGATGAACTCGCAGGAAATCGAGACGGCGCTGCGCCTGGGCACCCCGATGGTGATCTTGATCTGGGTCGACGACGCTTATGGGCTGATCAGCTGGAAGATGGACCTCGAGATCGGCCACAACGTCGACACCGCGTTCAACAACCCCGACTTCGTCGCCTACGCCGAGAGCTTCGGTGCCACCGGCTACCGCATCTCGTCCGCCGATGAACTATTGCCCACGCTGCGCACCGCGCTTGCGGCTGACACCGTGTCCGTCATCGCCTGCCCCGTCGACTACTCGGTGAACAGCGAGCTGATCGCGTCGCTCGGCGAACTGGACGAGACGCTGTCCTGATCGCCGCGGTCGGTTCGCCGCCGCCCGTAGCGGGTACCTGATGCTCATGACGTCATCCACCGCAGCTGCCAAGCCGACCGGAATCAATCACCTCCGCCTGACCGTGACCGACATTGCCCGGTCCAAGGCGTTCTACGTCCAGGTCCTTGGCATGGACCCGGTCATCGACTTCTCCCACCAGGCCGACGAGCCGGGCATCCGCGAGGACCGTGATCGCTTCTACGGTGGCTGCGTCTTCTCCTTCGGCGAGCAGGTGCTCGGGCTGCGCCCGGTGGCCCAGCCCGGCGACACGTTCGACTCGACCCGCGTCGGGCTCGACCACGTCAGCCTGAGTGTCGCCTCGGTCGACGCGCTGAACGCAGCGGCCAAGTCCCTGGACGACGCCGGCGTCACGCACGGAACCGTCGACGTTCTCGAGGGCGCCGGCATTGCGATCCTGTCGATCCAGGACCCGGATGACATCAACCTCGAACTCGTCGCTCCGGTGTCCGAATGAGCGACCCGAGCGACATCGACACCCGCGTCGCGGAACTCGACGAGCAGCTGCGTGCGCTGGAGAGCGACGGCGAGCGGTCCTCGGACCGGTTCGGCGAGCTCAGCACCGAACGCGAGAAACTGCTCAACCAGCGCGACGACGGTTGACGGAGCCGGGCAGCGTCAGACGGGGACCGCGGACGCAGCGCGCTGCCTGAGATCGGCCGAGCCGAGCCGTTCCGCGATCTCCGTAGCCTCGGCCCGCGCCCCGCTGGCGTCGCGGCAGTGCTTCCCGTCTCACGCTGCTCGGTCGAGTAGGGCGTGGGCCAGGTGATCGGGGCTGGCAACGGTGCGCAACGTGGCGAGCGCATCGTCGAAGGCGGCTGCAGCTACGTCGTCGGTTCGACGTTCGGCGACCGCGACCTGCGCGGTGGCCAGCGTGCGGCTGGCACGCAGCACCGCGGGAAGATGGCCCCCGGGCACGTCGTCGAGAAAGGCGACGAGACGACGTACATCGGCCAGCTCGCCGAGCTCGACAGCACAGCGCACGGCCAGGGGCCAGGACCAGATCGCGGGGATCGCGCTCACGTCAAAATCTAAGTCTGGACGGGCTGTGCAGAGCGCGGCCGCGTGGCGAAGCGCCGTCGCCAGGTCATCGCGCCCGTAGGCGAGGACCGAGTCGGCGAATCCGGCATACGCACGGGATTGGACGTCGTCGGAATCCAAACGCTGCCGCACCGCCTCGGCGAGCGCCCAGAACGCGACGCCGTCGCCGTAGCTCAGGCAGCGACCGCTGTGCCACCACACCACCTCGGGCAGACCGTCGAGGTAGTTGCGCAGCTCCCAGCCCAGCCGTGTCTTGCCGCTGCCGGCCGCGCCGCTGACCAGGACCATCCGCGGCGCTCGCCGTTCGGCCGATGCGTGGAACAGCTCGCGCAATGTGTGGAACTCGGCGTCCCGGCCGACGAGCCCGGCCTGCAGACCGTCGACCCTGCGCGTGGCGCCGACCGCTCCGAGAACGCGGGTGGCGCACCAAAGTTGGTGCGGCTCGCTCTTGCCCTTGAGCTCGTGCTCCCCGGCGTCGTCGAACTCGTTCACCTCGCCAACCAGCCGTCGGGTGGTCGAGTCGGTCCACACCGTGCCCGGCGAAGCCGCGCTCTGCGCTCGGGCCGCCGTATTGACTGCGTCACCGGCGACCATGCCCTCACCGACGGCACCGATGCTGGCGGTCACCTCGCCGGTCACGACGCCCGCGCGCACAGCCAGTCCGTCTACCCCGAGGCTGTCGCCGAGAACCCGGATCGCGGCCACCAGGTCCAACGCCGCACGGACCGCTCGCTCGGCGTCACCCTCGGTCGCTTTCGTGATCGCGCGTCTCGGACAACGACGTGAATCCGACAAGATCCGCGAAGAGCACCGAGCACAGGCGGCGTTCGGACGTTGGTGTTGGTGTAGGTGTCGAGGCGGGTGCGGGTGCAGCACCCGCGAGGTTGGTGCCGCACGCTCCGCAAAAGCGTGCGCCTGGTCCGGCAGGCGTACCGCATGACGGGCAGGACGTGCCGCAGGTGCTGCAGAACCGGTGATCATGCGGGTTCCTGCTGCCACAGGAGGCGCACGTCACCTCGCCGGACATCATGACACGCAACAAGGGCGTCGAGGTCGATGGCGTTTCGTCAGCCGACGGCCTCCTCGGCGCGTTGATCGCGCTCGATCTGAAAGGCCCGCGGCGGGGTGGTGGGTCGCCGAGGTTCGCGGACGTCGGCTTCCCCGTCGCCACGTTCGAGCCAGAGCCTGACCGTCGAGGTGGTCTGGATACGGGTGCCCGGGTCGGGGTACTGCCGCACGACCACCGTCGGCCGCAGATCGTCGTAGTCCTCGAGCAACTCATGGTCAGGCGTAGCAGAGACCGCCTGCAGCCCGGTGCGGGTCAGGATGCCGACCGCGTCGGCGGAGGTCAGTCCGACGAGGTCGGGCACCGCCACCATTCGGTGGCGGCGAGCCCGTCCACCGACCTCGGGTACTGCGGTCCCGACCTTCGCAGGTTCAGCGGCGGGTGTCTCGACGTCGTCGTCAAGATCGCGCCACCGTTCCCACGCTGACTGGCGGGTGATCGCCAGCATGGTGGCGATCTCCGTCCACGATCTCTCGTGCCTACGAGCCATGCGGACAGCGAGTAGCTCCGCCCGCTCCAGCGACCGGCGGACGTCGGCAACGTCGGCAAGCGCGCGTAACGCAGCGTCGCCGTCGTTCGTCGGTGCACCGCCGGGCAGCCACGGGCCGAGCCGCTTCCACACCTTCGACATTCTGTCAGGTTATCCTGACAGCACCTCGGCGCGGAAGGCCAAGCTGTGCCGGTGGCCGTGGTAAGAATCCTGTGCGACCCCCTCCAGCTGGCGAGGGTGGGCGCGTCACGTCAAAGGAGACGTCATGATCGTTCTCGGCATCATCCTGCTCATCATCGGCTTCATCGCCGCAATCCACATCATCTGGATCCTCGGCATCATCGCGCTCGTCATCGGCGCCGTCTTCGCCATTGCCGGATTCCTCGGTCACGAGATCGGCGGACGCAAGCACGTTTACTGATTACCGCCAGGTCGACGGGCGCACGATGCGCAATCGACATCGTTCCTGACACGAACTCAGTTGCATTCACGCGCTCGTGAAGGGCGCCGGTCTGTCACCATCCGTCGATGACGACTACGGCTGACGCGCCCGGGTCGCCCATTGATGCACCCGTGACCCGGCGACCCCGATGGCGTCAACGGCTGGCCCTTGCCGTCGTCGTGCTGCTCGTTGCGGGTGGCCTCGCGACGTTCTTGTTGCTTCGGGCGCACTGTCGCAACGCTGGCCAGCTGAGCTGCGCATGCGGGTTGACGTGGGCCGAGCCGGATGCTGCACACATTCGCAGAGCACAGGCCGGTCCGTGGAGCGCAGAACCGAGTCCTTCACCGGGTTACATCTGAAGGTGCGAATCGGTGCGTGGACTCGTTACCAAAACATTGATTTCGGTGACTTCGCGTTCGTGCTGCAAGGGGAATAGTCAAAAAGCCCGGCGGTGTGGATCCTGGAGCACTATCCAGGAGCCTTCGTGGCGGTGCTGCCCACATTCTTCAGCGCCGACCGCATTCACTCTCGCCGCGCGCGAATGTTCGCTCGAAAGAGTGCTTGCTGTACGCATCACCCACCCGATATAATCGCCATTGTGTTCGATACCACGGGCGTCGGCAGCTCCGTCGAGCTGCTCGCAGGGCTCATCGACACGCTGAGCGTGCTGGGGCAGGACGTCGAGGATGTCGTACGCATCGACCGGATCGCCCTGCTGGAGAAGCTGAAGTCCGCTGCGTCTGCCGCGCAGGCCGTCGAAACCGTCGCATTCGCCACCTCGCAGCGCGCCCAACAAATCGCGCAGAAGGTACCGGCGAAGCGGGCCGACCGCGGCATTGCCGCCCAGATCGCCTTGGCTCGGCGCACCTCGCCCTACGAGGCGCGCCGCTTGCTGGGCTGGTCCCGCATTCTGATCACCGAACTCCCGCAGACTTTCGCCACGCTGCAGGCCGGGGACACCACCGAATGGCGGGCGATGATCGTCGCTCGCGAGACAGCGTGGCTGTCCCGTGAGCACCGCGCCGTCGTCGACGAGGAGCTCGCTGCGCAGCTAGAGCAACTGGGCAACCGGCGGGTCGAGAGCGCTGCCAAGACGGCTGCCTACCGGCTCGACCCCGAGGGATACGTCGGACGGATCCGCGGCGCCAACAGCGAGCGCCGGGTCAGCGTGCGTCCTGCACCGGACGTCATGTCCCGGTTGAGCGCGCTGCTGCCGGTCGCCCAGGGCGTGGCTTGCCAGGCCGCGTTGAGCAAGCACGCCGACACCCTCATCGGCACCGGTGACTCCCGCACCCGCGGTCAGATCATGGCCGACACCCTCGTCGAGCGGGTCACCGGCCAGGCGGTCGCCGACGACGTTGCCATCGAGATCAACCTCGTCATGACCGACGAGACCCTGTTCGCCGAAGGCGACGAGCCCGGCCGTTTCGTCGGTCACGCGCCGATCCCGGCGCCAATTGCTCGTGCCATCGCGCTGCGAACCGGCGGATCCAACGCACATAATGCAGCCCCGCGTTGGATCCGCCGCATCTACACCGCACTGCACACCGGCCAACTCATCGCCGTGGAATCCAGGCGCCGCCGTTTCACCACCGGACAGCGGCGGTTCATCGACATCCAGGACGACACCTGTCGCACCCCGTGGTGCGACGCGCCTATTCGGCACTACGACCACGTCAACACCTACGGAGACGGCGGCCCCACCAGCGTGGCCAACGGCCGAGGCGCCTGCGTCGCGTGCAACCTTGCCCGCCAAGCACCCGGCTGGCATGCCACGGCACCCGAGGGCGCCGGCATCGAAGTCATCCTGCACACCCCCACCGACCATCGCTATCCAAGTCGGCCACCAAAGCCACCTGCCCGCGAGCGAAGACCCACCTCACCGCTCGAACGTGTGGTCATCCGCTGGCTTCGTGTTGCCTGACGCTGCGAGCGCCACTCAGCGGACGGCAAACCAGAGTAGGCAGGCTGCGCCGACGGCCAGGCAATACGCCGAACGGTTGTAACGAGCGGCCGGCAAGGTAACGAGTCAGGAACCGTACCGAGAGGTATGCTCCGACGCCGGACAACAACGAGCAAGAAGCTGAACCGCGCAGCATCCTCGCGGGACAGCCCCGCGAACATGCCGCCGGTGGTGGCGACTCCCGAGCGCGAGATGCCCGGTGCCAGCGCCAGGATCTGCGTTGCCCCGATCGCCACCGCGCGCACCACCGGCATACCCACGATGCGCTGGTCAGACTCGACGCCACTGACCCGTTCGTCGACGTACTCCGTGGCCGACTCGCCGCCGGCGACCCCGCTCGATGGCCAGCAGGATCACACCGTTCGCCACCAGGAAGAGCGCCGTGGGCACCGGACGCGCGAGTTGCGTCCGGAAGAAGTGCTCACCGACCTGACCCACCAGGCCGACCGGAATCGTGCCCAGGACGAGCAGCCAGGCAAGACGTTGGTCGGGGTCGGCCACCTCGCGCCGGGCGATGCTGGTGACGAGCCCGCGGACGATCCGCACCGCACGCTGTGGCCCAGGCTCGAGACGGGGAACAGCTCGGCCACGCCCTGCACAGCTCCGACGACACCGGCCTCGAGCCAGCTCAGACGGTGGTGCACGTCGGGAACGTAGCCGACCTCACGGCACAGACCCGCGGCTCGTGCGGGGTTCCCACAGCAACGCCCGCCCACGAGTCGGTCTCGTACCGTGACGGCGTGTACCGCAGACTCCTTCGCCCCCGCCGCTGGTCCCCGCCGCGATCGGCACCCCGTAGATCCCACGAGCGCGTGCTGGCGCTGCGCCGCCTCGAGCTGCCCGGCATCGGCCCCGAAGACGTCGTGCTCGATGCCGATGGGCGCATCCTCGCCGGCGTCGCCGACGGGCGCATTCTGCGGGTCGACCCGGCGAACGGCGCCGTCGAGGAGGTAGCGAACACCGGTGGCCGCCCGCTGGGGCTCGAATGGTGCGCCGACGGACGGTTGCTCGCGTGCGATGCGGAGCTGGGGTTGCTGCAGATCGACATCGAGACGGGTGGGACGGTGACTCCGCTCGTCATCGCCGTCGACGGGGTTGCTCTGAACTTCGCCAGCAACGTGGTCGAGGCGCCCGACGGCACCATCTACTTCACC
Organism: uncultured Jatrophihabitans sp.; assembly: GCF_964244045.1. NCBI lineage: Bacteria > Bacillati > Actinomycetota > Actinomycetes > Jatrophihabitantales > Jatrophihabitantaceae > Jatrophihabitans > uncultured Jatrophihabitans sp. The sequence goes on from NZ_CAXTHK010000004.1 coordinate 175,105, forward strand.
GCTTCCACTCGCGACTTCGACCTCGAGCACTACCTCGGCGACCTGCTCGAGCACGCAGGTACCGGGAGGCTGTTCCGGCGCGATCGCGACGGCCTGGTGCAGACACTGCTCGACGGCCTGCACTTCGCCAACGGCGTTGCGTTGGCCCCGGACGGATCGTGCGTCGTCGTCGCCGAGACCGGTGCCTACCGGCTCACCCGGTACTGGTTGACCGGCGAGCGCACCGGCGCACACGACGTGCTGATCGACAACCTGCCTGGCTTCCCCGACAACATCAGCCTGGGCAGCGACGGGCTGATCTGGGTGACCTTGGCTGCCCCCCGCGACCGGTTGCTCGACCTGCTGTTACCGCGTCCCGGGTTCCTTCGCCAACTCGTGTGGCTGCTGCCCGACCGCCTCAAGCCGGCACCGAAGCGGACAGTGCACGTGGTGACCGTGAGCTTCGACGGTCAGCTCGTGCACGACCTCCAGGCAGCCGGCGAGGAGTACTCGATGGTCACCGGCGTGGTCGAACGCGGCGGCGTGCTCTACCTCGGCAGCCTGCACGAGACCGCGGTCGCCGTCAGCGCAGTGGGACGATGACTGCTACAGCAGCGGGAAGTCGATGCCACGCTCGTGTTCGGGCCGCGGCCCGAAGTTTCGCCGCTCGTTCTCGGCGATGCGGTCGTCGGTGAACGACCACAGGTTCTTGCGCAGCGCGTAGTCCTGCTCAGGGGCCCACTTCTCCGTCTACAGCGCGACGATCTCCTCGCGCCCCGTGACGAAGGCGTCGCGGTTACGCCAGACGGAGTCCGCGGTGTACGCCTGCGAGACCTTGTCCGGATCACGCGTGTTCCAGGCGTCCTCTGCGGCCTGCACTTTCTGGGCAGCGGTCTCGCGGGTGAACGGCGGCAGCGGTGGGCGATCGGTCATCAGCAGAGCATCCCAGCCGGACCCGCTGTCGGGCCGTCCGGGAGAATCGACACGTGGCGGTGACGAGGGCGGTCAAGGCGTCGTCCGGTCACCGCCGCCGCTTTTCCGGGTTGCTGCCCTACGCGATGTTGCGCCCACGGCGTCCGCGGTGGTGGGAGGAAATCCTGATCATCGCCTTCGGTTACTGGATGTACACCCTGGGCCGCAACGCGATCCCGACGCACCCGGCGGTCGCCTTCCGGCACGCGCGCGCGATCGACGACCTGCAGGACAGGCTGCACATCGGCTGGGAGCTGACGTTCAACCACTTCGTCGCGTCGCACGAGTGGCTGGCGCAGGGCTTCGACTACTACTACGCAACGCTGCACTTCGTGCTCACGCCGGCAACGATGATCTGGCTGTTCCTGCGCAAACCTGACGTTTACCGCGGCGCGCGAACGGTGCTGGTGTCGATCACGCTCATCGCGCTGCTCGGCTTCTACCTCTACCCGACGGCCCCGCCACGGCTGCTGCCCGGATACGTCGACACGGTGATCAAATACCACACCTGGGGCTCGTTCGCCGACCCGAACATCGCCGAGCATTCGAACCAATTCGCGGCCATGCCCAGCCTGCACGTCGGCTGGGCCTTGTGGGTCGGGATCGCCGTGTTCCAGTGCGCTCAAGGCCGGTGGCGCTGGCTTGGCCTCGCGTACCCAATGGGGACGTGCGTCGTGATCATCGGAACGGCCAACCACTTCGGCCTCGACGCGGTGGGCGGTGCGCTCGTCGTCGCGCTGGCCTTCGGCCTGCAATATCTACTGTCCGGGCACGGCGCGTTCACCCCTCCCCGCGCCGCGGCCCCCGTGGCAGGATCCGGCGCATGCGAGTAGACACCCGACACGCGCCGGCGTTCACCGTCGCGCGCTGCATGCTGGCCGGCAACGAGGCGGTTCGCGTCGAGGGCGGCGCCATGATCGCGCACAGCGCCGGCGTGCAGCTCGAGTCCAAGGCGCAGGGCGGCGTCATGGCCGGCCTCAAGCGCAGCGTCCTGGGCGGCGGCTCGTTCTTCGTCACCACCTACACCGCGCCGCCGCAGGGCGGCTGGGTCGACGTCGCCGGGGTACTGCCCGGCGACACAGTGTCCATCGACGTCGAGCCGGACACGCCGTTCTTCCTGCGCCGCGGCAGCTGGATCGCCAACTCCAGCGGCGTGCAGATCGACACCCAGTGGGGCGGCATGGCCAACCTGTTCGGCGGCGAGGGCGGCTTCGGCTTCCGCGCGTCCGGCCAGGGCCAGGCCATCGTCAGCATCTACGGCGCGGTGGACATGATTGACCTCGCCGACGGCGACATGGTCACCATCGACACGGGCCACGTCGTCGCGTATTCGCTGAATGTTCGCTTCCAGATGCGCCGAGCCGCCCAGGGCCGCTCGATCCAGTCGATGAAGTCTGGCGAGGGCTGGGTCTTCGACTTCTGGGGTCCGGGGCTGGTGCTGCTGCAGTCCCGCAATCCTGACGCGTTCGCGACCTGGGTCGGCGAGGCCGTGCCGGGCGAGCAGCCGCGCGAGGGCTTGGGCGGCTTGGGTGGCCTCAGCGGCGGAGTCGGTGGGCTGTTCCGCTAACCGGCTCAGAGGCTGAGCCCGTCGCGGGGCAGTGCGTGTCGCCCGACCGAGACCACCGCGGATTCCGCGCTGCGCCATGCGGCCGGCGGCTCGATCGGCGTGTAGAACACGGCCACGACGCAGACTGCGATAGCGGCCAACGCGGCCCAGACGGTTAACAGCCACTGCGGCGCGGCGCGGCCGGTGGCGTGGCGGCCCTACGACGTCCTCAAACAGCGATCAAGGCTGGGTCAAGGCCTCGTGTGCACCGGCACTGGACCCGTCACGAGCCGTAGAAAACATCCTCGACGACCTTTCGGGCTCGCCGGCCGGCTCGGCGGTAGTCGTCGATGAGCTGGCCTGGGTCCGTCCCACGCGGGTAGCCGAGTACCCGGGCGACCGCGACCAGCTCGGCGCCCATGTCCGGCAGCTGGTCACCGGGCTTGTCGCGCACGAGCATCAGGGCGTTCCGAACGCGGGTGGCGAAGCGCCAGGCGGTGTCGAGCACGTCGGCCTGGTCGCCGTCGATCAGGTCGGCGTGCGCCGCGGCGGCGAGGGCGTCGAGCGTGCGGGTGGTGCGCAGCTCGAGCACCTCGGCGCCGTGACCGAGCTGCAGCAGCTGCACCGTCCACTCGATGTCGGCGAGTCCCCCGCGCCCGAGTTTGGTGTGCGTCGTCGGATCGGCTCCCCGCGGGAGCCGCTCGCTGTCGATCCGGCCTTTGAGCCGGCGGATCTCGAGCAGGTCCGCCGGCGAGACCCCACCGATCGGATAGCGCACCGGGTCGATCATCTGCACGAACAGCCGGCCGAGTTCGGCATCGCCGGCAACCGGTCGTGCGCGCAACAAGGCCTGTGCCTCCCACGGTGACGACCAGCGGCCGTAGTAGCGCTCGTACGCCGCCAGCGTGCGCACGAGCGGTCCGCTACGTCCCTCGGGTCGCAGGTCGGCGTCGACGACCAGTGGCAGGTCGCTCGACGACGGCGCGCCGAGCAACGCCCGCAGCTCACCGGCGATGTCGCGGGCCACGTTGCTGGCCAGCTCGCCGTCGGCGGCGCCGGTCGCTTCGCCGTCGAAGCTGTCGTGGACGAACATGACGTCGGCGTCGGAGCTGTACCCGACCTCCGCACCCCCGAGGCGTCCCATGGCAATGACGGCGAACCTGATGGGCAACTCGTCCAGGTGGCGGCGGTCCAGGACGGACCGGGTCGCCACCTGCAACGCTGCCTCGAGCGTGGCCTCGGTGGTGGCGCTGAGCGCGGCGCAGACCTGCCGGACGTCGGACACCTCGAGCAGGTCGGCGAACGCGGTGCGCAGCAGCTCCTGGCGACGAACAGCACGGACGGCGGTGACGGCCGTCCCCGGTGTGTCCTGACGCTCCGCCGTCTCGCGCATCGACGACAGGATCTCCTTCGACTCCCGCGGGCGCAGCTGCTCCGCCGAGCCCAGCATCCGCAACGCATCCGGCGCCCGACCGAGCATCCGGGCGGCGTAGCGACTGGTGCCGAGCACGTAGGCCAGCCGCGAGACCACCGTGTCGCCGTCGCGCAGGAAGCGCAGGTACCAGGGCGTGGAGCCGAGGTCGTCGGACAGCTTGCGGTAGGCCAGCAGGCCGGCGTCGGCATCGGGCACGTCGGCGAGCTCGGACAGCAGCACCGGCAACAACGTGCGCTGCAGGGCGGCCCGTCGGCTCAGGCCCTGCGTCAGCGACTCGATGTGCCGCAGCGCCCCGGCCGGGTCGTTGAAGCCGAGCGCCTCGAGCCGACGACCGGCCTCGGTGGGCGTCAGCCGCAGCTCGGCCGACGGCACCCGCGCCACCGCCTCGAGCAGCGGGCGGTAGAACAGCTTCTCGTGCAGCCGTCGGACCTCGCGCACGTGCAGGTTCCATTCCGCCTCGAACACCGCACGTGAGGACCCGCGGTGATCGGGCCGGTACCCCATCGCCCGGCCGACCCACTCGAGCGTCTCGGGATCGTCAGGCAGCACGTGCGTGCGCCGCAGCCGGCGCAGCTGCAACCGGTGCTCGGTGGCCCGCAGGAAGCGGTAGGCGTCGATCAGGCTGACCGCGTCGTCACGGCCGACGTAGCCTCCGTTGCGCAGGGCATCGAGCGCGGGCAGCGTCTCGGGCACGTGCAAGGTCTCGTCGGCGCGACCGTGCACGAGTTGCAGCAGCTGCACGGCGAACTCGACGTCGCGCAGGCCGCCGTGGCTGAGCTTGATGTCGCGGGCGGCGATGTGCTTGGGAATGTGGTCGACGACGCGGCGCCGCATGGCCCGCACATCGGCGACGAAGTTCGGCCGCTCGGCCGCCGTCCAGATCATCGGCGCGATGACGTGCGCGTAGTCCTCGCCGAGCGCGAGGTCGCCGGCGATCGGCCGTGCCTTGAGCAGGGCCTGGAACTCCCAGGTACTGGCCCAGCGTTTGTAGTACGCCTCGTGGCTGGCCAGCGTGCGCACCAGCGCGCCGTCTTTGCCTTCCGGACGCAGGTTGGGGTCGATCTCCCAGGCCGCGCCGCGGCAGACCTGCATCATCTCGCCGGCCATGCGGGACGCGGTGAGCAGGGCGGCGTCGGTGTCGGCGTCGTCCGTCGGTTCGGCCACGAACACGACGTCCACATCGGAGACGTAGTTGAGCTCGCGTGACCCGGTCTTGCCCATGGCTATGACGGCCAGTCGGCACGGCGCGGCGTCATCGGGTTGCTCGGCAAGGGCGACAGCGAGCCCGGCCTGCACGGTGTGCCCGGCGAGGTCGGCGAGCAGTTCCGTGACCACCCGCAGGTCGAGGTCGCCCGACAGGTCGCGCCCGGCGATGGCGAGCAGCTCCCGGCGGTAGGCGTCGCGCAAGGCATAGACGGCGTCGAGTCCGCGCACGGTGGCGCGGGTACCGCCGGTGCCTGTGACCGGGTCGTCGACGTCGGCCCCTACCGAGGCGGCGATGCGCCGTCCGGCGCCGGTGAGGTCGAAGTCGTCGAGTAACACCTGCCAGTCAGCCGGATGTACGCGCAGGTGGTTCGCCAGCTCGACGGACACCCCGAGCAGCGCCAACAGCCGGGCCCGCAGCTCGGGCAGCAGTTCCAGCGCCTCGCGCAGCCCCCGACCTTCGTGCGTGCCTGCGATCTCGGCCAGCGCGTTCAGGGCGCCGTCGGGGTCGGCCGTCCGTCCGAGAGCAGCGACCACGACCGCGGCCGCATCGCTGACCGGCGCGTTGGTCGCGGCGTTCCACCAGGCCAGTGGTTCGTCGACGAGTAGCTGCGCCGCAGTGGCTGCCTCGGCGAACGAAAGCCGGGACAACCGGCCCGCCACCCGCGGGGGAACCTCCGGCGCGGCGGTCACCGGCTCGTGTCCCCCGCGTCCGGGCGCAGCATAGGCATCGGCATCGGCATCGGCATCGGGGCGCGGGCCGCCGTCTGCTCGGCAGCCAGCCCGTTCAGAGCTGCCCGGATCGCCTCCTGGTCGGTGACCGGCGCGGCGGTCGACACCGCCGGCCCGCGCGCGGGCTGCACCGCGTCCGGGTCACGGACGACGTCGGCGAAGGATTCGGCGAACGGCCGCCAGACCTCTTCGACGTCGGGATGCACGGCGGCGGCCCGGGCAACGACCGCGTCGAGGTCGTACTCGGCCAGCTGTCCGGCGTCCTGGTCGGCCCACGCCCGGACGACCTCGGGCGTCGTCTCGATGTGGAATTGCAGGCCCCACGCGACGCGGCCCAACCGGAACGCCTGGTTCTCGCAGACCGGCGAGCTGGCCAGCTGGACCGCCCCCGGCGGCAGGGTGGTGATGGTGTCGAAGTGCCACTGGATGACGTCAGGGGTGATCGGCAGCGTGCGGAACAGCGGATCGGTGGCCGCGGCCGAGCGCTTGGCGACCAGCTGCGCACCGAGCTCGGGGCCGTCCGGATCGCGCACGACCCGTCCACCATGCGCTGCGGCCAGCAGCTGCCCCCCGAGGCACACGCCCAGGACCGGCACCTCCGCGGTGACCGCGGCACGCAGCAACGCCCGCAGCTGCGGCAGCCACGGAACGTCCAGATCGTCGGTGGCCCCCATCGGGCCGCCCATGACGACGAGGCCGGCGTAGCCCTCGACGGTGTCCGGGAAGTCCGGTGCGTCCACGACCTCGAGCGACAACCCCGCGTCGCGCAGCCAGTCCCCGAGGCGGCCCACCGGGTCGCTGCCGGACGGCTGCACGACCAGGACGGGAGCGCTCACACCGTCGAGCTTAGTGAGCCGGGGGCGGGCGCCGGCTCAGAGCGTCGGCAGGTACCGGCGCAGTTCGAACGGGCTGACCTCGGCGCGGTACTCGATCCACTCCTCGCGCTTGTTGCGCAGGAAGAAGTCGAAGACGTGCTCGCCGAGCACCTCGGCCGCTAGCTCGGAATCCTCCATGACCCGCAGGGAGTCGGCGAGATTGTGCGGCAGCTCGTCGTAGCCCAGCGCACGTCGTTCGACGTCGGACAGCGACCACACGTCGTCCTCGGCGCCCGGCGGCAGCTCGTAGCCTTCCTCGATGCCCTTCATGCCGGCCCCGAGGATGATCGCGAAGGCCAGGTAGGGGTTGCAGGCGGAGTCCGGGGAACGCAGCTCCACGCGCGTCGACCCGGCTTTGCCCGGCTTGTAGCGCGGCACCCGGACCAGCGCCGAACGGTTCGCGTGGCCCCAGCAGACGAAGGTCGGCGCCTCAACGATCGAGCCGGGCGCGCCGAAGCCCCACAGCCGCTTGTAGGAGTTGACCCACTGGTTGGTGATCGCGGTGATCTCGCGTGCGTGCACCAGCAGCCCGGCAATGAACGCTCGCGCGGTCTTGGACAGGTTCAGCGGGTCGCTGGGGTCGTGGAAGGCGTTCTGGTCGCCCTCGAACAGCGAGAGGTGCGTGTGCATGCCGCTGCCCGGCTGGTGTCGGAACGGTTTGGGCATGAAGGTCGCGTGCGCGCCGTGAGCGATCGCGACCTCCTTGATCACATGCCGGAACGTCATCAGGTTGTCGGCCATGGACAGCGCGTCGGCGTAGCGCAGGTCGATCTCCTGCTGTCCCGGCGCGACCTCGTGGTGACTGAATTCGACGGAGATGCCCAGCCCCTCGAGCGCGCCGACCGCTGCCCGGCGAAAGTCGTGCGCGACGTCGTGGTTCGACATGTCGAAGTAGCCGCCGTTGTCGATCGGCAGTGGCTCCGAACCGTCGGACGGGCGATTCTTCAGCAGAAAGAACTCGATCTCGGGATGCGTGTAGAACGTGAACCCGCGCTCCGCAGCCTTCGACAGCGCCCGCCGCAGGACGTAACGCGGATCGGCCCAGGACGGGGAGCCGTCGGGCATCTGGATGTCGCAGAACATGCGCGCGGAGTCCGGGGTGCGGCCGTCGCTCTCGGGCAGGATCTGGAACGTTGCCGGGTCGGGCCGGGCCAGCATGTCGCTCTCGCTTGCGCGGCTGAACCCTTCGATGGCAGAGCCATCGAAGCCGATGCCTTCCTCGAAGGCCCCGTCGAGTTCGGCCGGCGCGACCGCCACCGACTTGAGCGTGCCCAGAACGTCGGTGAACCAGAGCCGCACGAAGCGGATGTTGCGCTCCTCGATGGTGCGCAGCACAAACTCCTGTTGGCGGTCCATGCACTCCACTCTCACGCCCTGGCGTTACCAGGACATTACGCCGTCGGCGTCAGCTCGCTACCTTGCCGCTCGTCCAGGTCGTCCACGGGACGGACCAGTCGCCACCCTGCCAGACCTCGATCTTCGGCCCGCCGGAGTGCACCACCTGGACGACGTCGCCGACGCGGGCGTTCTTGTAGAACCACTTGGCGTTCTTGAGGTTCAGGTTCAGGCAGCCGTGCGAGACGTTGCTGCGCCCCTGCTCGTAGACCGTGCTGTCGAGCTGGTGCAGGTAGATGCCGTCGATGCTGATCTTCGTCGCCCAGTAAACGTTCTCGGCCGCGTAGCCGTAGGGCGAGCTGGCCGGCAGGCCGTAGCTGTCCGACGACATCCGCGCCGGGTTCTCGTGGTTGATGACGGTGTAGATGCCCGGCATCGTCCACAGCGAGATCTGGCCGTTCTTGCCCTGCACGTAGCCGCCCTGCCCCATCGACGTCGGCATGGTCCGCACCAGCTTGTCGTTGAAGTACACCTTCACCTGGTGGGTCTTGGCGTTGGCCACCGAGTAGCGCTTGGCGCCGATGACGAAGTTGGTGCTGACGTCGGACTGGCCGTAGAGCCCGCCGCCCAGGTTCTTGCCGTAGACCTTCGCGGTGACGCTGACCTTGGTGCCGGGGGGGTAGTAGGACTGCGGACGCCAGTGCGCCGTGTGCTGGTTCACCCAGTACCACGCGCCGTTGACGTGCGGGGTAGTGGTGACCTCGAGGGCCTTGGTGGCCGCCGCCTTGTTGGGGATGTCCTCGTCGAAGTAGGCCGAGACGACCATCCCGACGCCGTAGGTGGCGCCCTTGTCGAGCGCGGAGCCGTAGATGTTGTTGAGGTAGGGCTGCGTCAGATTGTTCGGCGAGACTGTGTCGATCTTCTGGGTCTTGGTGGCGACCCGGCCGGCGCCGTCCTTGCTCGTGGCGGTGAGGGTGTAGATCTTCGAGTAACCGAGGTCCTCACTCGAGGACCAGGACGTCGCGCCCGCCCCGAGCGCGCCCTTGACAGGCTTGCCCGCAGCGTTCTTCAGCACGACCGCGGTCAACGTGCCGTTTGCGACCTTGACCGTGACCGGTTCGGCCGGGTCGGCCTTGGTGAACCCGCCCGTGGCCGCCACGGTGACCGCGGCAGCCGGAGCGGCAGGTAAGGAGGAGGGCGCCGAGGCGCCGCTGGAGCTGTCGGCCGAGGCCGAGCCGTTGTCGGCTGCCGACGCGTTGGCGTCGGGCCGGTTGTCGTTGCCGGAGGTACACGCCGAGAGGGTCACCAGCGCAACGAGCGCCGCGCCGATGGCGGCCATGCCACGCTGACCAGTACTGCCGACCCGATGCATCCAAATCCTCCGTACGCGCTGCGACAACCAGTCGCTCCAGTGTCGTCCAGTGTCTACCGACCCGCACCGACAACACGGCGCGTCGTTATTACGATCGGTGCACACTTGAGGAGACGAATCCGGGCGGACTTCGGTTGCCTGGTGAGACCGATCAGTCACCGACGAGCGGTGCTCACCGGGCTGCCGCGCCGGGTTGAGGCCATTCTGCCTGACCGAGAACCTTTTCGCCGAATGCGCGGCGCCTGCCCGGTATGCCGTCGCGCCTCAGCCGACGACCGGCAGCGCCAGAGTCTGACCGCTCCCGCCGACCACCGTCACCGGGGTGGGCACGAGACCGCCGCGGTAGTTGACGTCGCCGCCGGCGAGCACGATCCGGACGCGGTGGCCCGGCGCGAACCGGTGGGCGATCGCCGGCAGCGTCACCTGCAGTGTCGCGTTCGGGTCGGCCACCCGCACCGGCGCGACCAGGCCCTTGATCAGGGCGGCCGTCCCGTCGGAACCCACGTCGTAGATCTTGGCGAACAGCACCACCTGCCCACCCGGACCGGCCGCTGAGGACGCGGTCGCGGTCGGCGCTTGATCCGAACCCGGAGGACCGGAGAACCGACGACGTCGGTATTCGCCTTCAGGACCGGAGTACGCCAGGACGCGAAGGTGCCGGGCGCGTTCGTGTCCGGCACGCTGGGCAGCACGCCGCCCGGCACCTCACCGCCGATCGCGTCGAGGTCGGCGAGCGAAGTGGGCACGCCGGCACCGGTGGTCGTGAAGCTCTGCGAACCGGGCTTGACGAAAGCTGTCGACGCTGCCAGCGCGCCGTCGCCAGACAGGTAGTAGGTACGCGACCGGCCGACCGGGTAGCTCGAGGCCTGCGCGAAGGTGCCCGTCCAGTCGCGGTAGTAGGCGAACGCCGAACCGGTGCTCACCGACGAGCCCTTCAGGTAATGGTCGAACCAGGCCTGGATGCGGCCGTCCTCATAGGCCTTGCCAGCCGCCGACGGGGTACCGCCGGAATGGCCCTGCTCGCGCCACAGCATGGCCACCGGCGTGCCCTGCTTGCGCAACGCCGTGTAGGTGGCGATCGCCTCGTTCAGATTGAACAGCGTGTCGGTCTGACCCTGGTCCAACAGCACCGGGACGCGAATGTGCGACAGGTAGCTGGACACCGACGCGTGTCGCAGGGCCGCGACGTCGCTCGGCTGAAAATATCCGGTGCTGCCGCCCGCAAGCAATGCGGTGCAGACGAAGTCAGCGAAGTTCGGGCACCCGACCAGCCGGTAGGGGTCGGCCTGGCCGTACTGCACGCCGTCCAGGATGCCGACGGAGGAGAACAGCAGGCCCCAGGTCAGCTTGACTGCGCCCGGGTCGGCCACAGTTACGGAACCGGGCGCCGTGGCGTTGTTCGGGCCGAGCGAATACGACAGGTCGTTCCAGGTGATCTGCGGGTTCAGCGCATCGATTCGTGGGTCCACGGACGCGGCCGCGAACTGCACCTCTCCCCCGTAGCTGCCGCCCCACATGCCGACGCGCGGGTCGTAGGTCCGCGCCGTGCCGGCGTGGTCCCTGGCGTCGTGCACGACCGAGGTGAGTCGCGGAGCCGGCGTCGTGTGCGCGGCGTCGGCGAAGGCGATGCCGGGGGCTCCGCCGAGGTAGCTGACGAGCTGGCTCGCGGCCTGCCCGTCGTAATCAGGATCATCCAGGGTGATCTTGCAGCCCGAGCCGCCGAAACCGAGGCCGCCGTAGGACAGCACCGCATAACCCTTGGTCGCCTCTTGCTCGGCGAACGGCGCCTGGTCAGCGGCCGAGCCACCGAAGCCGTTGGTGGTCAGGATGGCCGGCACGCGGTGGCTGGCCGACGCCGTCGCCGGCAGGTACAGGTCGCCGACGATGTCGCAGGCCTGGCTGCGGGTCGGGCCCACGGTTACCGCGAAGTGCAGTGCGGTCACGGAGTACCCCGGGCCGGCCGCGCCGGCAGCAGGTGCCCCGGCCAGCGAGCCGGTGAGCGACCCGGCGACGGCCAGGGCGGCGAGCGACAGGGCCGCGAGGGATGTGGTCGGCGAGCGACGGTGCAGCGACATGACTCTCCCCATTGAGTGCGTTGCTGGTCACAACGAGCTAAGCGGCGAGGGGTTACCCATCGGGACAGGTGCGCCACACTGGACGCGTGATCGCGCTGCGCCTCGCCCTGGCCCAGGTCAACTACACCGTCGGCGATCTGAGCGGCAACGCCGAGACCGTCGTCGCCCGCACCGCCGAGGCGGCAGCCGCCGGGGCGCACATCGTGCTGTTCCCCGAGATGATGCTGACCGGCTACCCGGTCGAGGATCTTGTGCTGCGCCCCGGGTTCCGGGCCGCGTCGCGCGCTGCGGTCGAGAAGCTGGCCATCACGCTCGGCGATACCGGGTTGGGCGAAACGGCCGTGGTGGTCGGCTTCGTCGACGACGACGGCGCCCCGCGCAACGCGTCGGCGTTCCTGCTCGGCGGAGAGGTGGTGGCCCGTTACTACAAGCATCACCTGCCCAACTACGGAGTGTTCGACGAACGCCGCTACTTCGTCCCCGGCACCTCGCTGACGGTGGTGCGGCACCTGGGCGTCGACATCGCGCTCACCATCTGCGAAGACGTCTGGCAGGACGGCGGCCCGTTCACGGTGGCCGGCCGGGCCGGCATCGGCCTCGTGTTAAACATCAATTCCTCGCCCTACGAGCGCAACAAGGACGACGTCCGGCTGCCGCTGCTGCAGCGTCGCGCGGCCGAGGCCGGCGCCCCCATTGCCTACGTCAACGCCGTGGCCGGGCAGGACGAACTCGTCTTCGACGGTGATTCGATGGTGGTCGCTCCGGACGGCACCCTCGTCACCCGCGTCCAGCAGTTCGTAGAAGGCGTCTTCGTCGTCGACGTGCCCGTGGCGGAGGCATCCGACTCCCCCGCCGAGGTCGTCGGCGAATCGCTGACCGTCACGCGCGTCGCGACGTCGGTCGCGCCCGCCCCTGCCCATGAGGCCGAGCCGGCGCCCGTGGCTCCGCGGTTGTCCGACGAGGCCGAGGTCTGGAACGCGCTCGTCGTCGGGTTGCGCGACTACGTGCGCAAGAACGGGTTCAGCTCGGTGGTGCTCGGCGTCTCGGGCGGGATCGACTCGGCTGTCGTCGCCGCGATCGCCGCCGACGCGATCGGCGGCGAGAACGTGCACGGCGTCTCGATGCCGAGCGCGTACTCGACCGAGCACTCCAAGAGCGACGCCGAGGACCTGATGACCCGGCTGGGCGCGCACTTCCGGTCGGTGCCCATGAAGACCGTCATCGACGACTTCGTCGGGATGCTGTCGTTGACCGGCGTCGCCGAGGAGAACGTGCAGGCCCGGGTCCGCGGCACCACGCTGATGGCGCTGTCCAACACCGAGGGTCACCTGGTGCTCGCCACCGGCAACAAGAGTGAGCTCGCGGTCGGCTACGCGACGATCTACGACGCCGGGTCGATCGGCGGCTTCTCCCCGCTGAAGGACGTTCCCAAGACGTTCGTGTGGGCGCTGGCCCGATGGCGCAACGCGCAGGCGGAGGCCGTAGGTGCGACGCCGCCCATCCCGCCGAACTCGATCACCAAGCCGCCGTCGGCCGAGCTGCGCCCCGACCAGCTCGACAGCGACTCGTTGCCGGACTACGAGGTGCTCGACGCGATCCTGGCCCGCTACGTCGACGGCGACCGTGGCGTTCGGGAGATCATCGCTGACGGCTTCGACCCCGACCTCGTGCGCAAGATCTCGCGCATGGTCGACACCGCGGAGTGGAAGCGTCGTCAATATCCGCCGGGCACCAAGATCAGTTACAAGGCCTTCGGCCGCGACCGCCGGCTGCCAATTACGAACCGGTGGCGCGAGAACGGCTGATCACAATTGTGCGTCGCGTGTCACTAGGCCGAGACTTACCGACAAGTACGTTGCACCATTGTTTCGTCCGCATGACAAACCCGGGGACCGCTGCGACGGCCTCGAGGAAGAAGATGAGGCGAACCATGGCTGAGACTGCCCTCTACGGCGGCATCACCTCCCGACGGATCACGATCCGCGACCTGCAGGCGGCCAAGCAGCGTGGTGAGCGCTGGCCAATGCTGACGGCGTACGACTACTCCACCGCCCGGGTCTTCGACGAGGCCGGCATCCCCGTCCTGCTTGTCGGCGACTCGGCCGCCAACGTGGTCTACGGCTACGACACGACCGTGCCAGTGAGCGTCGACGAGCTGTTGCCGTTGGTTCGCGGTGTCGTCCGCGGCACCTCGCGCGCGCTGGTTGTCGCCGACCTGCCCTTCGGCTCCTACCAGGCCTCGCGCACCCAAGCGCTCGAGACCGCCGCCCGCTTCATGAAGGAGGGCGGGGCGCAGGCCGTGAAGCTCGAGGGCGGCCAGCGCGTCGCCCGCCAGGTCGAGGCGCTGGTCTCGGCCGGCATCCCGGTGATGGCGCACATCGGCCTTACCCCGCAGTCGGTCAACGCCTTCGGCGGTTACCGGGTGCAGGGTCGCGGCGACGAGGGTGCCCACCGCCTGCTGCAGGACGCCAAGGCGCTGCAGCACGCCGGCGCGTTCGCGGTCGTCATGGAGGTCGTGCCCTCCGAGGTAGCCGCGCAGGTCACGGCCACCCTCGACATCCCGACGATCGGCATCGGCGCGGGACCGTCGTGCGACGCGCAGGTGCTCGTGTGGCAGGACATGGCCGGGCTGCGCACCGGCAAGCCGCCCAAGTTCGTCAAGGAGTTCGCGAACGTCGGGGGGGTGCTGCACGACGCGGCCAGCTCCTTCGCCGCCGAGGTTCGTGGCGGCAGCTACCCCGCGCCGGAGCACGAGTACAACTGACCAGCGGCGCGCATTGTTCTGCCATCGCAGGTGATGGCAGCCTGATGTGGCTGTGCCACTGCAGTCGGTGGCAGAACGCGACGCGCGCACATCGGTCCTGTGCCGGGGTCGAGCTCGGACTGCTCGTGCGCTACGGGTGCGACCCATCCACTCTCTCGAACCGGACGGTGCGCGCGGTCACGTCTGCGCTGGTCAACCGCACCCGGACCCGCTCCCCTACCGGGAGATTCGCGCCGACGCAGCGTGCGCGCACTGCTAGGTCGTCGAGGACGACGGTGCCGGCCTTGCCGTCAGCGGCGATGACCACGGCCTCGAACACGCTGCCTACCTGATCACGCAGCACGAAGGCCTCGGTGGCATCGACGACCGCACGGTCGATCTCGTGGGCGCGCCGGTCGGCCCCAGCCATCTCGGCGGGCAGCGTCGGCAACGCGGAGCGCACCCACGCAGGCACCGGCGTACCTGCGTGCAGGTGTAGACAGATCTCCGCTGCGTAGCGATCGACCAGGCGGCGCAGCGGCGCGGTCACGTGCGTGTACGCGGCGCCGATGCCACTGTGCAGCGGCTGCGCGGGCGGCGGGCCATCGAAGACCGTGTAGGCCGCGCCGCGCAGCAGCGACACCGCGTGCTCGATCACCGCGGCTTGATGCGGGTCCGTGCGGTCGACGGTGGCCAGGACGTCACCGGGAGCGGCGCCGTCCGGCCAGTCGACTCCGAGCGCAGCCGCGGCGCGACGCAGGTCGGCGACGGCCCCTTCCTCAGGTGGCGGCACCGTGCGCAGGATCCCGTAGCCGCCGTCGATCATGATCCTCGCCGCGCACATGCCGGTGAGCAACGAGATCTCGGCGTTGTACCGCTCGACGTCGAGATCGGCGCGCAGGCTGAGCGTCCAGCCCAGCGGACCCCCGGGTGCGACGACCTGTTCGGGAAGGTCGAGGTTGATCGAGTGCCGGGCGCGGGCGAGCGCCAGCCGCGCCTGACCTACGGCGGGCAGGGCGGCGATCGGCCCGGGCAGCCGGCCGGCCTCGAGCGCGGCCTGAACGCCGGGGTAGTCGAGCTGAGCGATGCTGCGCACCTTCGCCCGGACGACGTCGACCGCGCGCACCGCGCCGTCGGCGCCCAGGGTCATCGTCCAGAGCACGGCCGGACGGATCTGACCGGGCAGCAGGCTCGCGGCGCCCTCGCTCAGCAGCGGTGGGTGCAGAGGCACACGGGCATCGGGGAAGTAGAGGGTTTCCCCACGGCGGTGCGTTTCGGCGTCCAACGCGCCGCCCGGACGGACGAAGGACCCGACGTCGGCGATCGCGTAGCGGACCACGAAGCCGTCACCGTCCGGCGTGAGGTGCACCGCCTGGTCAAGATCGGTACTGCCCGGCGGGTCGACGGTGACGAACGGGATGTCTGTTGCGTCGACGCCGGTCAGCTGCGGATGGCTCGCGCTCTGCTGCGCCTCGGCCAGGACGTCCGACGCGAAGTCGCTGGGTACCCCCAACTCCGACCGCAGAGCGGCGAAGTCGAGGGGTACACCGGCGACGCGTTGGATTAGCTGGTCGCTTTCCTGGCCGGCGCCTTGCGGGCCGGCGCCTTCTTGGCCGCGGTCTTGGTGGCCGCGGTCTTGGTGGCCACCTTCTTCGCCGGCGCCGTCTTGGCTGCCGTCTTGGCCGGCGTCTTCTTGGCGACCGTCTTCTTGACTGGCGCCTTCTTGGCCGGCGCCTTGGCCACTGTCTTCTTCGCCGCGACGGACTTCTTCGCGATTGCCTTCTTGGCCGGCGCCTTGGCCACTGTCTTCTTCACCGCCACGGTCTTCTTCGCAACCGCCTTGCTCGCGGGCGCCTTCTTCGCGGGCGACTTCTTCGCAGGCGCCGTCTTGGCCACCGTCTTCTTCGCGATCGACGTCGCCTTGCGAGCAACGGTCTTGGTGGCAGCTGCGGCCTTCTTGGCCGGAGCCTTCTTGGCTGCGGCCTTCTTCGCCGGTGCCTTCTTGGCTGCGGTCATGCGGTGTGCCTCCTCGGCAACGTTCGTTGACGTGCTTCGTTGTTGCGACCAAGTGGACGATGACCAGACGTCGTCGTCAACACGGCGCGCCGTCTGTTTGCGACGCACCGTGCGCACCACAAACAATGCGCCCGTCGTCGCGGAGAGCAGGACGAGACCAAATCCCTTGCGCAGCAGGGCTTTCACCCTCGCGATGATGTCGGACGCGGCAAAGCCGGGCAAGCGGTACGCCACCGGATATTTCTCGACGCCAAGAACATACATCAAGGTATGTAGACGTGTGGACGCGCAGGGAGCATCGTTCGCAGGGGGTCGATCGTCGGTCCCTTTCGGAAAGGATCATCGATGTCTGAGCTGCCCGTCGTTGCCGTCATCACCGCGAAGGAGGGTTCGGCCGACTTGGTCCGCGATGCGCTGAGTGCGCTGGTCCCGCCGACCCGTGCCGAGGAGGGTTGTCTGTCCTACGAGCTGTACGAGTCGAACACGACGCCTGGAGTGTTCGTCACCGTGGAGTCGTGGCGCGGGCAGGACGACCTCGACGCGCACATGAAGTCCGAGCACATTGCCCAGACGTTCGCCGTGGCCGGCGACGGGTTGGCCGGTGCTCCGGTGATCCACGCGCTCACCCGAATCGACACCTGACCGATCGACACCTGACCGATCGACTCAGGCCCCGGCCATAGCAGCCGACGCCGCCGTGCGCAGCAGGTCGAGCACCACGCGCACCGCCGGCGTCGGTTCGTTGCGTGAGCGGCGATAGACCACCCCGATGCGGCGGGCGCCGAGCCCGGGCACGGACACGATGCGGACGTCGGCCGGCGCGGACGCCGCGACCGCGAGCCCCGGGATCAACGCTCCGGCCAGCCCGGCCGCGACCATGGCCAGCGCCGCGGTGAACTCACGGCACAGATGCGGCGCCGGCAGAGCCAGTCCGGTGGTCGCACGGACGCGGGCCATCGCCTGGCCGGTGGCGCTGTCGGCAGGGCCGTCGATCCATTGCCGATCAGCGACCGCTTCGAGGTCGTCGAACTCGGGCCAGCCGACCGGTACGGCGACGCGGAACGGATCGTCGGCGAGCGCCTCGTAATGCAGGCCACGGGGGGCGATGCGTCGACGTTGGGCGTCATCCTCGACGAGCGCGAGATCGACGCGGCCTGCCTGTACGTCGTCGACGGCCGTCCGGTCGTCGATGTTGGACACCCGCGGCTGCAGTGCCGGGTACGTCCGGCCAAGTTCGACGAGCGCAGTGCCGGCGAACCCACGCAGCACGGTGAAGAACGCCGCGATGCGCACCTCACCGGTGATGTCGTCGGCCAACGACCCCAGTTCGGCTTCCGCGTTCTCGAGCACCTGTACGAGCTCGTAGGCGTGCGCCACGAGACGTCGACCAGCAGGGGTGAACTCGAGTGGACGCTGACCACCGCGGCGCGAGCGATCGACGAGCACGAAGCCGGATTCGCGTTCGAGCATGGCCAACTGCTGCGAGACGGCCGACGGGGAGACGTGCAACGCCGCGGCGGCCCCGACCACGCCACCGTGCCGGTCGATCGCGCGCAGGACAACGAGCCGGCGCGGGTCGAGGTCCATAGGCGGACGAACCTCAGGAGTCGGTGGACGGCGCCCAGACGTCGGTGAGGCCGACGAGTTCGACGAGCCGCTGCACGCGCGGCGACGGGTTGCGGATCGCGAAGCTGGCCTCGCGGTCCTCGGCGTCGCGGGACAACTCGACGAAGGCCCCGATGCCGGTCGAGTCCATGAACGTGACGCCGGCGAGGTCGAGGATCAAGCCGTCGACGTCGTCACGGCCGAGCGATTCACGCCCGGCGGCCAGGAGCTTCTCGCGGCTGTCGAGGTCGATGGAGCCAGAGATCAGCAATACGGCACGCTCGTCGACGTCGGCGTCCTCGATGATGTCCAGGTCCATAGCTGGCGAGGGTACTGGTCACCCTCACTCGGCCGCGCGGGCGGGCGGGTCGGGCGTGGTCACCACCGACCGGCTACGGGTGGGCAGGCGCTCGACCGACAGCACGAAACCCTGGCGACGCAGCCGGTCGGGCAACGTCGCGCCGACAGCCACCGCCGGGGTCAGCACCCCGCCCGGCGCACTCGGTGCGTCCACGGCCAGGGCCAGCGCGCTCTGGGCGAACATGACAGCCGTCGCCGCGTAACCCGGGTCGCCGTGGGCCGACACGACGGCCAGGTACTCGGCGCCGGTGGTCGTGCGCGCTGTGATCTCCATGCGGAAGAACCCTCGGCGCTGCGTGCGGGCCGAGGGACCTTGGCCGGGGCCAGGCAGCAGCGGGCTGACGAGCGCACGGGGCAGCGGCGAGGACAGCACGGCCCTGGCGGCGCTCAGCCCGGCAGCGAGGCCGGTCGCGAGCAGCGGAGCGACCGGGGTGGTGCTGGCGCCGAGGTACTCGTGGTAGTCGAAGCCCTGCCCGTACCCGTGCTCGTCGCCGTCGACTGCGTCGAGCAGGGTGGCGCTGCGGCGCACGATGCGTTCGTTGAACGGCCCGAACAGCGACGGCGCGACCCAACGGCCGGTCAGCGCATCCCGAGTGGGCCACACGTTGTCCGTGCGTGCCGGCCGTTGCGCGCCGGGCTGCGTCGACAACGCCCACGGGTCGTCGGCGATGGCCCGCATTGCCGGATCGGACCTGGCCGCGGCGCGATCGCCGAGCAGCGAGTCGAGCGTGCCGCGGCTGATGCCGCCCCACGCCGAAGTCAGCACGTTGATGGTGCGGGTCAGCGTGCCTTCCCCGTCCGCGGTGACACGCTGGTGCAGCAGCAGGACGGCAAGATCCGAGGGCACCGAGTCGAAGCCGCAGGCGTGCGTGATGCGCGCGCCGGTGTCGGCGGCCTGCTGGTGCGCCGCCGCGATGCTCGAGTGCACGAACAGCGTTTCGCCGGACAGGTCGCAGTAGGACGTGCCCGCCCGGGCGCACGCCAGGACGAGCGGCAGCCCGCGCCGCAGGTAGGGGCCGACCGTCGTGGCCACCACCGCCGTCGACGCGGCGAGCTTGGCGAGTTGCCGCTCATCGGTCGCGTCGCCGACGATCAAGGGCCAGTCGACGTCCAGCTCGTCTGCCAGCGCTTGCAACCGCGCCTGGGACCGGCCGGCCAGCGCTATCCGCGCCCGCCCACCCTGCTCGGCTCGCAGCTGATCAGCCAGGTGCCGTGCGATCAGCCGGCCGACGAACCCCGTCGCGCCCCACAGCACGAGGTCGTACCGGCGGTCGTCCACAGGCCGAGCGTAGGCGGTGCGACGGACAGGCGGCGGACGAGTCGACCTGTAAGCCGGATCCTGTGCCGCCGCCCGAGGGCGACGGTGACGGCCATCCATCTAGGCCTGCCGTTGCCGGCAGGCTCGAGCGGTCTACCCGCAGGCTCGGGCGGGCCGCCCTCGAACGCCTGCGCCGGCCGGCGAACCGGCCGTTCTTGACCTTGCTCCGGGTGGGGTTTACCAAGCCGCTCCGGTCACCCGGAACGCTGGTGGTCTCTTACACCGCCGTTTCACCCTTACCGGCGACTGGCGAACCAGCACGCCGGCGGTCTGTTTTCTGTGGCACTGTCCCGCGGGTCGCCCCGGGTTGCTGTTGGCAACCACCCTGCCCTGTGGAGTCCGGACTTTCCTCGGCTGCCCGTCAGGGCAGACGCGGCCGTCCGGTCGGCTCGTCCGCCGCGCCGACGACACTACCTGCGAACTACGCTCGGCTCATGCCCGAACCCACCGGAGACGAGCTGACGGCGGTGCGCGAGCGGCGCCGTCAATTGCGCTCGAGCTACCTGCGCCCGCTCGGCGAGCGACCGGCACCCACCACGCGCGGCATCCACCACGCGGCGTTCGTCTGCCGCGACGTCGAGGAGACCATCCGCTTCTACCAGGAGTTCCTCGGGTTCCCGCTCGTCGAGCTGGTCGAGAACCGCGACTACGCCGGATCGAGTCACTTCTTCTTCGACCTCGGCAACCACACCCTGCTCGGCTTCTTCGACTTCCCCGGCCTCGAGCAGGAGCCGTACAAGGAGACGATCGGCGCCCTGCAGCACCTGGCGCTCTCGGTGTCGGCCGAGCAGTTCGACACGGCGTTGGCCAAGCTCGATGCCTCGGGGATCGACTACGTCGGGCCCGACCGCGGCGCCGACGACAGCCTCTACATCCGCGACCCGAACGGCATGGGCATCGAGCTCTACCGCGAGGAGCTCGGCCGCTTCGACGGTCTCGAGCTGCTCTGACCGCCGGACAGCGGTGACCTAGGCTCGCGCCGTGCATGGCGTCGCAGCGGAGGTCGTGGCGCTGCTGCTGCTGGCCGCTGCGCTGGCCTTCGCTGTACTGCGGCCGCGTGGACTCAGCGAGGCCGTCGTCGCGGTGCCCGCCGCCGTCCTCGTCGTGGCCCTTCGCATCGTGCCGTGGTCGGCCGCCACGCATGCGCTGCGCGAGATCGGCCCGACCGTTGCGTTCCTCGCCGCCATCCTGGTCTTCGGCCACCTGTGCGCCGAGGACGGCGTCTTCGCCTACCTCGGTGCGATCGCTGCGTCCGCGTCGCGAGGTAGTCCGCGCCGGCTGCTCAGGCTGGTGGTGCTGCTGGCCGCCGGCGTCACGGCCACGCTGACCCTGGACGCCACCGTGGTGCTGCTGACACCGGTCGTACTGACCACGACGTCCCGGCTCGGTGTGCCGGCCAGGCCGCACGTCTATGCCTGCACGCGGTTGGCCAACAGCGGCTCGCTGCTGCTGCCGGTCTCGAACCTGACCAATCTGCTCGCGTTCACCGCGTCCGGACTGTCGTTCGGGCGATTCACCGCATTGATGGTGCTGCCCTGGGTGCTGGTCTGCGTCGCCGAATGGGGCGGGCTGCGCGCGTTCTTCCGCGACGACCTGCGCGGGGCTGGTGCACAAGCGCCGCCGGCACCCGCGCCGCCGCGCTACGCCCTGACCGTCCTGCTGATCACCGTCGCCCTGTTCGTGGCGACGTCGTCGATCGACGTCGCGCCGGCCTGGGCCGCCCTCGCCGGTTGCGTGGCGCTGCTCGTCCCACGGTGGCGGACGATCCGTCCATTGCCGCTCGTGTGGGCAGCGTCGCCGGGGTTCTGCGCGTTCGTCCTCGCGCTGGCGGTCGTTGTCGACGGCGTGACCCGGCACGGGCTGTCGAACGCGCTGGAGCACCTCGTGCCGTCGAGTACCTCCTGGCTTGCGCTGCTCGGGCTCGCCGCAGTCGCCGCGGTGCTGGCCAACCTGGTGAACAATCTGCCGGCCACCCTCGCGCTGATCCCGATCGTCAGCGGCAACCCGGCGTGGGTGCTGGCCGTGCTGCTCGGCGTGAACATCGGACCGAATGCGACCTACCCGGGTTCGTTGGCGACGCTGCTCTGGCGCCGGCTGCTGCCCGCGGCCGAGAAACCGAACGCGTCCCAGTTCCATCGCCTCGGCCTGCTAAGCGTCCCGCTGCTCGTCGTGCTCGCCACCACCGCGCTGTGGGTCGGCGTCCGGACGATCGGCGTGTGACGCTCAGGACGGTAGGTGACTCGTGTCGTTGAACAGTCGCAGCGACGCGGCATCGCCGGTGTAGTCGATCCGCGAGACCGATGCGGTGTCGAGGTGCGTGCGGAACAGCGCCGACGGCGGGGCGTCAAGGGCCAGCCGAACGAGGGTCTTGATCGGCGTGACGTGGGAGACGAGGACGATCGTGCGGCCGGCGTGCTCGGCCACGATGGCATCGCGGGCCCGGCGCACCCGACGGGCGAGCGCGGCGAAGGACTCGCCGCCCGGTGGGGCGACGTCGACCGAAGCCAGCCACGCCGCGGCGGCGTCGGGATGCGCCGCCTTGGCCTCGGTCATGGTCAGGCCTTCGAAGGCGCCGAAGTCGACCTCGGCCAGGTCGTCGACGAATTGGACGTCCAACCCGCGCGGCCCGGCGATCGCCTCAGCAGTCTCGCGCGCCCGGCGCAGCGGCGAGCTGACGATCGCGTCGACGGCGCCGAAGTCGCGGCCGGCGAGCGCGGCGGCCTGCCCGAGGCCGACGTCGTTGAGCGGCAGGTCGTTGCGCCCGGACAGCCGCCGCTCGGCCGAGTGGGCGGTCGAGCCGTGCCGCACGATCAGCAGCCGGGTGGCCGGGCCGGTGGGCGGTGTCCACGATCCAGTCGTCGGCCGGGCCGGTCGGGGTTCGACGCCGGCGGCGCGGTCCATGGCCTCGTTGGCCAACCGGTCAGCGTGGCTGTTGAGCGCGCGCGGGATCCACTCGAAGGTGACGGCGTCGAAGGCCCGACGTAACTCGCCGGCCTCGCGGTGCAGAGGACGCATGGCCGGGTGCTTTACCTGCCAGCGTCCCGACATCTGTTCGACGACGAGCTTGGAGTCCATTCGCACCACGACATGCATCGCCCCGAGCTCACGCGCCGCCTGCAGGCCCGCAATCAGACCGCGGTACTCAGCCACATTGTTCGTCTCGGTGCCGATCGACTCGGCGCGCTCGGCCAGGACGGCGTGGGTGGCGGCGTCGAACACGACGGCGCCGTAGCCGGCCGGGCCCGGGTTACCGCGCGAGCCGCCGTCGGCCTCGACGACGACGGAGGCGCTCAGAGCCCCGACTCCGTGGTGCGCACGAGGATTGCGCGGCAGTTCTCGCAGCGGACCACGGCGTCGGGTGCGGCCGAGCGCAGCGCCGACACCTCGCTGCCGGACAGCTCGATGCGGCATCCCTCGCACCGCCGTTGACGCAGCATTGCCGCACCGTGGCCGCCGGCCGCGCGGGACTTCTCGTACAGGGCCAGCAGGTCGCCGGGCAGGGCCGTGGCGATCGCGGCTCGCTGCGGCTCGCGCTGACCGACGGTGTTGTCGATCTCGGCGAACGAGGCGTCCCGGCGGGTTTCCAGCTCGCTGATCTCCGAGCGCACGGATTCCTCGTGCGTACGCGCCGCCGCGAGATCGGATTCGGCCTGCTCGCCGCGCTCCATGACCTCGAGCAGGTCGTCCTCGAGTGACGACTGGCGGCGCGCAAGGCTGACGATCTCGTGTTGCAGGCCCTCGAGCTCGCGGGCCGGCAGGCCACCGGCCTGCAGGCGGGACTCGTCCTTCGCCGCGCGGGTGCGCACGGTGTCGACGTCGTTCTCGAGCCGGCGTTGCTCGAGCTCGATGTCGGCAACGAGGGTCTGCGCGTCGATCAACCGGTTCGTCGCCTCGGCCGCTGTCGTCGCGCGCGCGGTCAGCTCGGCGAGTTCGGGCAGCGTGCGCCGCTTGTGCGTCAGTTGCGCGAGCGCGGTGTCGACCGCCTGCAGGTCGAGCAGGCGGAGCTGGTCGGCGGGATCGGCGTTCACGTGCGGTTCGGGCTCCTTGCGAGGTCGTTGTCAGCGGGCGCGGACGGACGGCGCGTGCACCGTCCAGGGATCGGTGACGAGCTGCGACACCCGGACCTCCACCGTAGTGCCGAAGAACGTGCGCAGCGCGGCCGCCAGGGCGTCGAGCCAGGGTGCCTCGGTTGCCCAGTGGGCGGCGTCGATCAGCGCCATG
This sequence comes from uncultured Jatrophihabitans sp., assembly GCF_964244045.1. Classification (NCBI taxonomy): domain Bacteria; kingdom Bacillati; phylum Actinomycetota; class Actinomycetes; order Jatrophihabitantales; family Jatrophihabitantaceae; genus Jatrophihabitans; species uncultured Jatrophihabitans sp. Next base: position 198,892 of record NZ_CAXTHK010000004.1, read on the forward strand.
GCCCCCGGCCCGAGTTCGGTGACGCCCTCGACGGCCGGGTGATGGCGCAGGTCGGCGGTCACGTAGGCATCGGCGCCTCGGCGACGTGCCTCGTCGGCCAGCGAGCCGCCCGCGCCGCCGCAGACCGCCACCGTGCGGACCGGCCGGTCCGGGTCGCCCGCTGCGCGCACCCCCCACACGGTTGCCGGCAGGACGGCGGCGACGTGGCGGGTGAACGCGGCCAGGCTGGTGGTTGCGGCCAGTTCGCCGATGCGTCCCGTACCGCGACGCGAGGGCAGCGGCGCCTGGGCGAGCAGGTCGAACGCCGGTTCCTCGTACGGGTGGACGGTGCGTAGTGCGGCCACGACGTCGGCACGTGCGGGTCGGGGCACGACCATCTCGACGCGCGTCTCGGGCACCCGCTCGAGTTCGCCAACCAATCCGATCGCCGGGTGCGCGCCGGGCTGCGGGCGGAAGCGGCCCTCGCCCGACGTCGTCCATGCGCAGTGGTCGTAGTCGCCCAGCCGCCCGGCGCCGGCAGCAGCAAGCGCCGCGATCAACGCCTCGGCGTCGGCATGTGGCACGAAGACGACGAGCTTGTCGAGCACCTCACCGTCCTGGGCGTCCAGCGGCCGCAGGTCGGTGAGGCCGAGCCGCTCGGCCAGCGCGTCCGAGACGCCGGGGTCGGCGACGTCGGCGTTGGTGTGCGCGACCAGGTGGGCGACGCCGCCGCGGATCATCCGGTGCACCAGCGCGCCCTTGGGCTCGTCGACCGGGATGCCGTGCACCCCGGTCAGCAGCAGCGGGTGGTGGGTGATCAGCAATTGCGCGCCGAACTCGAGCGCCTCGGCCACGGTCGCCGCCACGGCATCGACGGCGAGCACAATGCGTCGCACGGGCTCGTCGGGGTCGCCGCACACGAGACCGACGGCGTCCCAGGGCTCGGCCCAGCGCGGGTCGAACCAGCCGTCCAGCGCGGCCCGGACGTCGTCTAGGGTCGGTGCGCTGCCGGGATCGGACACGACGGCGAACCTACTCCGGGCCGCGCCGCAGCTCGATCGCGATCAGCCGCTCAGAACTGATCCTGTGATTCGTCGCGTAACGTCGCGAACGTCCGGCGTGACGGGAGGTCGCTCATGGTGCTGTTCGACGGGATCCTCGGCGTCGTCGCGTTCGGGCTGTGGATGTTCTGCATCATCGACGTCATCACCACCGGCCGGGATCAGGTGCGCAACCTGCCCAAGCTGGGGTGGCTGGCCATCGTCATCCTCTTCGCTGCGATCGGCGCCGTTGCCTGGCTCGTGTTCGGTCGGCCCTGGGTGCGGGAGCCCGCGCTCGTCGGCGCTGCCCGGCCCAAGACCGTGCGGGCCAGCTCGCCCGACGACGACGACGAGTTCCTGGCCGCGTTGGACGCGCACGTGCAGGAGCAGCGCCGGGCCCGTGACCGCGACGAGCGCCCGGACGACACCTGACGCGCGGTCAGTCCTCGAAGTAGATCCGCGCCACGGTCTCGGCGACGCACGCCGGCTTGCCGGCGCCGTCGATCGCCACGCTGATCTGCGTGACGACCTGCGCCGACGCGGCGTCCAGACGCTTGACCGACAGCACAGAGCTGGTGGCTCGCAGCCGACTGCCCACCGGCACGGGCGCGGGAAAGCGCACCTTGTTCAAGCCGTAGTTCACCGCCATCCGGACGTTCTGCAGCTCGCGGAGCTCGTTACCGAAGTAGGGCAGCAGGGACAGGGTCAGGAACCCGTGAGCGATCGTGGTGCCGAAGGGCCCGTCCTTCGCCCGTTCGACGTCGAGGTGGATCCACTGATGGTCATCGGTGGCGTCGGCGAAGCCGTTCACGCGCTCCTGCGTCACCTCCAGCCACTCGCCGGGGCCGGTCTCGACGCCGATCGCCGCTTCCAGGTCCTCGATGCTGCGGTACGTCGCGAGTGCCACGGTGCTCCTCTCGTCCGGGCCCATCGTTGGGTCGGATCTCGACCGTAGCGCTGACGAGCAACGGCCCGGGCGGAAGGCCCGGGCCGTTGTGCGTGGCGCTGAGTGCGTCCTGCTGCTCGTTAAGGCAGGACCAACTTCTGGCCGACGTGCAGCACGTTGGGGTTGTGCAGGCGCTTCTTATTGGCCCGGTAGAGCGTGTGCCAGCCGCCGTGCACGTGGTGCTTGCTGGCCAGCCCACTGAGCGTGTCGCCGCGGTGCACGGTGATGGTGGCGCCATGGGTGGTGCGCGACTTGGCCTTCGTCGTCGCAGCCTTGGCAGCCTTAGCAGCCTTAGCAGCCTTGTGCTTGGTCACCTTGCTCTTCGTGGCCTGGTGCTTGACCGCGCTGACCGGGCCGGCGGTCATGCCGTCACCGGCATCCGTGGGCAGGGCGTCGCTGGTGGCGTGACCGCTGGACTTGGACAGCCCGGCGCGGGCACCGCATGTCGGCCAGGCCCCGGCGCCCTGCTTGTTCAGGACGCGGCGGGCCACCTGGATCTGCTCGGCGCGGGTCGCCTTGTCGGCACGGCTCGCATACTTCCCGCCGTTATAGGCGTGCCAGGTGCCCGAGTCGAACTGCAGGCCGCCGTAGTAACCGTTGCCGGTGTTGATGTCCCAGTTCTGGGTGCTCTCGCAATGGGCGACGCGGTCCCAGACCGTGTCGTGGCCGGACTTCGCCTCGGCGGTGCCGGCGAATGTGGTGCTGGCCACCGCCGCGACCCCTACGGACGCCGCGAGCACCGTGGCCGAACGGCGAACTGCACCGCTGGACGGCTCCGGGATGACGGCGTGCCGGGGCACATAAGAACGTGATGCCATGTGTGTCGTTGCCTTTCCCGACGGCGCTGCCGTCACTTCGGATCGTTCCCCCGTCGCCGTGGGGCCCTGGGTCGTCTGACGACCGAGCCGGCCAGTGGCGAGCAGTCGCCGTACCCTGCGGGTTGTCGTGGCGACCTGTGTTCAGCTATCGGGGATCCCGGGTCGGCCCCGCCTCGGCGTCCCGCGCGGGACACCGGCACGTCGCACCATCCCTGCCCGGTGCGGCGAATGCCCCGACTGGGGCGGTTTCGCGGCCTCGGGAGACGGTGACATATCGACAACGATTAAACAAACACCGTTGTCGGTTGCTGTGGACGGGTGTAAGGGACCTTTGGCTCTGGGTTCGACAGCAACCTCACACCGGTGGGCGTTACTGGGATCGAACCAGTGACCGCTCGGGTGTAAACCGAGTGCTCTCCCGCTGAGCTAAACGCCCGTATACACGGCTCTGGCGATGCTGCCGCGCCCGCCGAGGGTACAGGCCGCAGCCGATCGCCTCACCGATCGCGCTCGCAGCGATCGGCACCCTCGGCAGCGTCGATCGAACCGTCCGTGTTGTGCTCCGTGGGGTCCGTCACACGGTGGACGGGGGTGTCCGGGACAACCTCGGGAAGATTGCCGTCGGCCATGGCCAGCGACCACAGGTAATCGTTGTAGGTGCCGTGGTAGCTGTCGCTGCTGCGGTGCGGGGCGTGCGCGCTGTCCGGGCCGGCCGGCTCGCGGAGGGCGGGAGCGCGGCGTAGCGCTGGGTTGGCGTCCGGTCGTGGGCCGAGTGAGCGGCCGTAGCGGTCGGCGAGACGCTCCGCCGCTTGCCACCGGACATCGGCTCCTGCGCGGGCCAGCTCGGCGCTCGCCCGCACCGCGGGCGCGAGATCGTGTGCGTCGTCGCCCGCGTCGAGAGCGGCCACCGGCCGACGGGCCGCGAGATCGAATTCGACGTCATCGTCATCCAGCCCCAGGAAGCGGCGCCGCGCCTCTCTCGCGTCGGCCCGGGCAAAGGCGAACGGCGCGAGTAGCGCCAGCAGGGCGAAGACATACCACTGCACCACGTAGGACAGCAGCTGCAGCTCGCCCGCTCCCCCGGTCGGGTTGTCGAGGCTGGGGCCAGGCAGCGCGTCGAGCCCGAGTGTGCCGGACTGGTAGGCCTCGAGCGCAGCGTAGGCCTGGTAGACCGGCAGGCCGAGCCGGGCGGCCTGCCGCGTCGCGTTGACGGCGGTGATTTCCTCGTCCGGCAGCTGCCCGGAACCGTCGTTGCTGCTCGACGTGGGGTACAGCCGGCCGCGGACCGTGACGGTGCCCAACGGCGGCGCCGGCGCGTCCTTCGGCCTTGCTCCGCTCGAGGTGGCGGCCAAGAAGCCGCGCGCGACGAGCAGGGTCCCGGTCGAGGTCCGCAGCGGGGTGAGCACGATGAAACCCTGTTCGTCGCCCCGGGACTCGTTGCCGAGGTACTGCTGCCCGCTCGCGTCCCACGATCCGCGGGCGGTGACCGTACGCCAGCGGATGGCCAGCGTGTCGGGTGCCGCGCCGGCTCCGGTGAGCGGCACCAGGTCGGTCGTCAGCGGCACCGCCGCGGAGTGGTAGTTGGCCTTGAGGGCACGGTTGTCGTGGCGCTTCTCGTGGAAGCGGTGCAACTCGAACGTCCCCGCTCCCACACACCCGACGGCGAGTAACACCATGATCGCGGCCAACGTCGCGTACCGCGGCTGACGCAGCGTCCAGACCCACCCGGATCTAGCGGCGCGCAGCACGAGATCAGCGTACGTCCGGGTAGCGTCGCGGCATGTCCAACGGGTGGGACGCCGACGAGTGGGACGCCCGCTACGCCGCGTCGACAAGCGTGTGGGGCGGCGCACCGAACCGTTGGGTCGAACAGGAGGTCCGCGACCTGCCACCGGCACGCGCCTTGGACCTCGCGTGCGGCGAGGGACGCAACGCGATCTGGCTTGCAACGCGGGGGTGGCACGTAGTCGCCGTGGACTTCTCGGCAGTCGCCCTCGACAAGGGCCGGGCCGCCGAGCCGCCCGATGCGGGTATCGAGTGGATCTCAGCCGACGCCACGACCTACGAGGTCGACCAACCTGTCGATCTCGCGCTGCTGTGCTACCTGCAGCTGCCCGCTCCGCTCCGCGCCGCGGCGGTGCAGCACGCGGCGCGGGCGCTGGACCCGGGTGGCGTGCTGCTCGTCATCGCGCACGACTCGCGCAACCTTGTCGACGGCACGGGCGGCCCGCAGGACCCGGCGGTGCTCTACACCGCTGCGGAGGTCATGAACGACCTGGCGGGTACGGATCTCGAGCTCGAGAAGGCCGAGGAGGTACTCCGGCCGGTCGAGAACGCGGAACGGCCGGCGATCGACGCGCTGCTGCGCGTCCGCCGGCCGTCCTAAGCTGTGCTGGCTACAGAGCTTTGATGGCCGCCTGCCAGGCCGATGCGTCGCGTCCCTCGCCTGGGCCGTTGAGCTCGCGGAAGCGGATGACGCCCTCCTTGTCGACGAGGAACGTGCCGCGGATGGCCATCCCACCGCCGTCGTGGAACGAGCCGTAGGCCTGCGCGACGGCGCCGTGCGGCCAGAAGTCCGACAGCAGCGGGAACTCGAAGCCCTCGCGCTCGCTGAAGACCTTGTGCGTGTACGCAGAGTCGACGCTGATGGTCAGCACCTGGACGTCGTCGTTCTGGAAGGTGTCGAGCTCGTCGCGGACGCGGGTGAGTTCGCCGGTGCAGATGCCGGTGAATGCGAACGGGTAGAAGACGATCAGCACGGCCTTGTCGCCGCGGAACGACGAGAGCGTCACCTCCTCGTTGTTCTGGTCCTTCAGCGTGAAGTCGGGGGCTTCGTCGCCGATGTCGGGAGCAGTCATTTTTTTCCTCCGGTCATTTCTTCGAACTCGGGGACTTGCGTCCGACCAGCCGGGCGGCGGACCAGCCGTCGCCCACGGTGGCGATGGACGTCTGCGAGAGGCCGGCGATGGACGCAGCCTCGGCGATGTCGGACGGCTCGACGTAGTTGTCGCGGCCGCGCTTGGGGGTGAGCAGCCAGATGTAGCCATCGTCGGCGAGTGGGGAGATCGAATCGACGAGTACGTCGGTCAGATCGTCGTCACCGTCGCGGTACCAGAGCAGCACGACGTCGACGACCTCGTCGGTGCCCTCGTCCTCCATGTCAGCGCCGATCAGCTCGGCGATGCTGTCTCGGACGTCCTCGTCGACGTCGTCGTCGTAGCCGGATTCCATAACGATCATGCCGGGCTTGAGTCCCAGGTGCTCGGCGATTCCCGGTCCGTTGCCGGACGGGGCGGTCGGGCTCACAACGACGTCCTCCTCGAGTACGTGGATGGCGGTGCTCGGTGCACTACCTACGAGTAACTCCCTAGCCGACCCTAGCGGCTCGGGAAGGTGTTGACTGGAAGGCGACCGCAATGCACTCGGCGTACCCCGCCGACCGTGCACTGCGCGCCCGAGACGTGAGGAGAACGCGCGTGACCCGCGACCGTTTCAGCATCATCACCGATGGCTTACCCAACCAGCTACCGGACATAGACCGCGAAGAAACGCGGGAATGGCTCGAGTCGCTCGACGCCGCAATCGACTCCGACGGCCCACAGCGCGCCCGCTACCTGATGCTGAAACTGCTGGAGCGTGCGCGTGAGCGGCAGGTCGGCGTGCCCGGCCTGCGCAGTACGGACTACATCAACTCGATCCCGCCCGAGCGCGAACCCTGGTTCCCCGGTGACGAGGACATCGAACGGCGCATTCGGGCCTACATCCGCTGGAACGCCGCTATTGCGGTGACGCGCGCGAACAAGACCGTCGGGGTGGGCGGGCACATCGCCACGTACGCCTCAGCCGCGTCGCTCTACGAGGTCGGTTTCAACCACTTCTTCCGTGGCAAGGACCTCGCCTCCGGCATGGGCGACCAGGTCTACTTCCAGGGCCACGCCGCACCTGGCATCTACGCCCGCGCCTACCTCGAGGGACGCCTCACCGAGCAGCACCTCGACGGCTTCCGCCAGGAGGTCTCGGCCGCGCCGTACGGCCTGTCCTCCTACCCGCACCCGCGGTTGATGTCGGAGTTCTGGGAGTTCCCTACCGTGTCGATGGGCCTGGGGCCGATCGGGGCGATCTACCAGGCACGGTTCAACCGCTACCTGCACGCCCGCAGCCTCGCGGACACGTCCAACTCGCACGTCTGGGCGTTCCTCGGCGACGGCGAGATGGACGAGGTCGAGTCGATCGGCGCGATCGGCGTCGCGGCCCGCGAGGAGCTCGACAACCTCACGTTCGTCATCAACTGCAACCTGCAACGTCTCGACGGCCCGGTGCGCGGCAACGGCAAGATCATCCAGGAATTGGAGACGTACTTCCGCGGCGCCGGTTGGAACGTCCTGAAGGTGGTGTGGGGCCGCGACTGGGACCCGCTGCTCGCGCGCGACGGCGACGGCGCGCTCGTCAACCAGATGAATCAGACGCCGGATGGGCAGTTCCAGACCTACACGGTCGAGAGCGGCGCGTACATCCGCGAGCATTTCTTCGGCACCGACCCGCGGCTGCGCAGGATGGTCGAGAGCATGTCCGACGACGAGCTGCGCAAGCTGTCGCGCGGCGGGCACGACTACCGCAAGGTCTACGCCGCCTTCGAGGCCGCGCGGGCGCACACCGGTCAGCCGACGGTGATCCTGGCGCACACGGTGAAGGGTTGGACGCTCGAATCGTTCGAGGGCCGCAACGCTACGCACCAGATGAAGAAGCTGACCGCCGCCGACCTGAAGGCCTTCCGCGACCGGCTGTACCTGCCGATTTCCGACAAGGAGCTCGAGGCCGACCTGCCGCCGTACTACCACCCGGGCGAAAAGTCCGACGAGATCCAGTACATGAAGGAGCGACGTGCCGCGCTGGGTGGCGCCCTGCCCAAGCGCGTCGTGCGGGCGAAGCCACTCACGCTGCCCGGTGAGAAGGTCTACTCCGAGTTCCGCGGCGGGTCGGGCAAGCAGCAGGTGGCGACGACGATGGCCACCGTCCGGCTCTTCAAAGACTTGATGAAGGACAAGGAGATCGGCTCGCGCTTCGTGCCGATCATCCCGGACGAGGCGCGCACGTTCGGTCTCGACGCGATCTTCCCGACGGCCAAGATCTACTCGCCGCACGGCCAGGAGTACGAGGCCGTCGACCGCGACATGCTGCTGTCCTACAAGGAGTCCACCACCGGGCAGATCCTGCACGAGGGCATCTCCGAGGCCGGCTCGATGGCCTCGCTGATCGCGGCGTCGACGTCCTACGCCACGCACGCCACGCCGATGATCCCGTTCTACATCTTCTATTCGATGTTCGGCTTCCAGCGCACCGGCGACCAGTTCTGGCAGCTGGCCGATCAGCTCGGTCGCGGGTTCGTGCTCGGTGCCACGGCGGGTCGCACGACGCTGACCGGCGAGGGGCTGCAGCACGCCGACGGGCACTCGCCGTTGCTGGCGTCGTCCAACCCGGCGTGCGTCGCCTACGACCCGGCCTTCGCCTTCGAGATCGCGCACATCATCCGGGCCGGCCTGGCCCGCATGTACGGCGTCGGCGCGTTCTCCTCCGCCGAGGTGAGCGAGCACGACATCTTCTACTACCTGACGATCTACAACGAGCCGATCATCCAGCCGGCCGAGCCGGAGGATCTCGACGTGTCCGCGCTGCTCAAGGGCATGTACCTGTTCTCCCGCGGACTCACCGACACCGGCCGGCCGAGGGCGCAGCTGCTCGCGTCGGGCGTCGCCGCGCCGTGGGCCCTCGAGGCGCAGCGGATGCTCGGCGAGGAGTGGGGCGTCGACGCCGACGTCTGGTCGGTGACGTCGTGGAACGAGCTGCGCCGCGACGCGGTCTCCTGCGAGCAGGAAGCGCTGATGAACCCGGGCGAGGAGGCCCCGGTGCCGTTCGTGACCTCGTCCTTGGCCGACTCCGCTGGACCGGTGGTCGCGGTGTCGGACTTCATGCGGGCGGTGCCGGACCAGATCTCGCGGTGGGTGCCGGGTGATTACACGTCGTTGGGCACGGACGGTTTCGGCTTCGCCGACACCCGCGGCGCGGCCCGCCGGTTCTTCCACGTCGACGCCCAATCGATCGTGATGGCCACCCTCGAGCAGCTCGCCCGCCGCGGCGAGGTCAAGCGCGAGGCCCCCCGCGAGGCGTTCGACAAGTATCAGCTGGGTTCGGTGACGGCGGCAGGCCCCGGCAACACCGAAGGCGCCGCCTAGGAATCTCGATTCCCCTTGCCGCTTCACGCCTGCTGTGGTCACGGATCGTGCGGCTGCAACGACCACAGCAGGCGCCAAGACGTCGCCCCGGCCACCCGCTTCACGCCTGCAGTGGCCACCGGCCCGGTTCGTCCAGCGGCCACAACAGGCGCCAAGGCGTTCGGGGTGGGAGCGGTCCGAGTCGTTGCAGGGCCCGCCACAACCGGTCACTCGTCATCGGCCAGCTGGTCGTCACGTCACCCCAGATGACGCGCTCCATCCACCAACCAGGCCGTCGGACTGCCTGCTCGCGCAATTTCTCCTGCCACAGCGCATCGTCGGAGGACGCGTCGGTCGGGGTGCGGTACTTGACCCGTCCGTCTGCTTCGATCAACAGGCGGTGGTCGGGCAGCGCGAGATCGATTCGTCGACCGCCTATGTAGTACTGCAGTTGCGGCTCGGGAAAGTCGTCGTCGTACATGGCGAGGCGGGTGATGGACTCGAGCGGGGATTCGGCCAGGGACGACGCAAGCGCCAACACCGCGCGAGCCTGTCGAACGCCCGGCCATCCTCGCGACCGGGCGAGCGACTCCTCGATCTGCTGGACGTCGATGAGCTCCTGCCACAGCGCTGCGTCGGCGGCCATGATCCCGTCCCGACGATTGTGTCGCGCAAGATCCACGATCGTTCGCTCGACGGTCGCAAGCGGCACTCCGAACCACGTTGCGACCTCAGCGTCGACGATCGACGCAGAAAAGACGTGGCTGCTGTTGCGACGGCCATTGCCCGAGGGGTTACGGGCGGTCAGCTCCGGTCGGGGCGGCACGGCGAGGGTCGGCAAACCATGCAGGATCGCGGCGCTACGGCCGCTCACCACGTGATCGGGACGGAGCCGCGCGGCCGCTGCCGCGGCGAGCGCATGGCGCCGCCGCGCGAGTACGAAGTCGTCTTGCGACTCTTCTGGGTCGCAGACCGAAACCATGCCAACTACGCCTCGGCCCGCGGCGGTGAGACGACCGGTCCGCACGGCGTAGCGCGCAGCGGATCTGGTCACGCCGGCCGCCGGTAGCTGTCCTGTGGCAAGGACAAATCCTTGGCCGCGGGCCACCGGGTCAACCTCGCGAGAGAGCCACCACCCGCGCCACTGGGCGGCCGGTCCAACGTCACGCGGCGAAGGCGGGACGGGCGGGTTCCACGGATCGATCGACATGAACGGAAATCATGCGATGCCGCCGCCCACACTGCTCGAGTTGTCCACAACCTCCGCCGCTTCACGCCTGCTGTGGTCACTACGAACGACGATCCTGTAGCCACTGCAGGCGTGAAGCGCAGTCCGGGCGTCTGCGCTTGGTGCCTGTTCTGGTCGCTGGAACGCACAAGCCAACGACCACTGCAGGCGCCAAGCGAGGGTGGGGGGAGGATGTAGGGCGTGACCATCATCAAGATCAACGCCATTACCGTCGAGTCCGGCAGCGGCGACGAGCTCGCCCACCGGTTCGCCGCACGCGCCGGAGCGGTCGACGACCAGGACGGCTTCGAAGGCTTCGAACTGCTCAAGCCCTCCGACGAGCGCACCACCTGGTTGGTGCTCACCCGCTGGCGCGACGAGGAGGCGTTCCAGACCTGGGTCAAGTCGTCGGCGTTCGCGCACGGCCACCGCTCGCAGCAGGAACGCGACGGCGGAGACGCGCCGAAGCCGGTCGGGGTGCACAGCGAGGTCTGGAACTACGAGATCGCCGTCACCAACTAGACCGTCAGCTACACCTTCAGCGCGCGACGCCAGGACGAGTAGGAACCCACCGGCCCGCTACCGGGGACGACCAGCCACGGCCACGGATGCACCTCGACCGGGCGGAGATGCCGCGCCCGGATGGCCCACCCCGGCACCGGCGTCCACGTCGCGGCGAGCTCCAAGCCGGCGAGCTCGTCGACGACCCGACCCAATCGGATTTCGAGCGGACGCACGGCCGCGAGCTCGCCGAGTGTCTCGGCCAAGAACACCAGCCGCTTGCCGGACAGTCGCAGCTGGGCCAGGAGCGGTTCGTCGAACACGAAGACAGCTGCCCGGTCGGGGTCGGCTGCAAGAGCCGGATCAGTGCCTCCTAGCGATTCGGCGGTCAGCCACACCGTGGTGCCGCCCGCGCCCTCGACCGCAGCCGGTCCCGACGGGGTGGCCCCACGCCCGAGGTCGGGACCGTCGACCGCCGGCCCGGCATCGGCGTCGGGCCACTGCTCGATCGGACACGCGTGGGACAGCGCGCACTCACGACACAGCTGCGGCGCCCGCTTGCGCACCTGCCACCGGCTGAACCCATAGGGTTTGCCGCTGCCGGTACCTACCGTCCACTGCCAGCCGAGCCGGTTCGCTGCGCGGGAACCGTCGAGCAGGTGCACGAAGAACTCGTCCTCGCCGGTCCGCCAATCGGCACCGGCCCGCACTGCCCACTGCGAGGCCAGCCACATGCGGGTCTGGTTCACCAGCCAACCCTCGTCGTGCAACTCGCCGACGACGTGCTCCATGCAGCGCATCTCCGGCGGCCACGGCTCGCCTTCCCATGCGCCGGACCGCGGTTGCTCACGACGCAGCGCCGAACCGTTCGCCGCACCGACCCGCGCGTACAGGTGCCGTGCGTACTCCTGCCACAGCAGCTCGTCGCGATAACGGCGCCGGTCGTCGGCGGGCGCATCGGCCACGGCGTCCCAGACCTCGCGCAGGGTGAGCAGGCCGTGCCGGATGTAGGGCGACATCCGCGATGCTCCGCGCCGCGACTCGGGCAGCACCTCGTTGCGGCGTCGGGCGTACCCCGAGACGTCGAGGGCGTTCAGCGCTGCGTCGGCGGCGGACTGCCCACCGACGAAACCCCCGGGACGAACGCCGTCAGGCCCCTCGAAGGTCAGGTAGCCGAGATGCTCGGCAACCCACCGCACCACATCGTCGCGGGTCGAACCGTCGGCGAGGGACGGCGGCGCAGGCAGGACGCCCATCAGTAGCGGGCGCCGACCACCTTGTCGGCCAACCCGTCCAGCTCGCTGAGGTCATCAGCAGTCAGTTCGACGTCCAGCGCAGCGACGTTCTGCTCGAGCCACTTCGTCCGTTTGGTACCCGGAATCGGCACGACCGGGACGCCGAGCGTGCCCGCGCGCTGCGACACCCACGCCAACGCGATCTGCGCCGGGGCCACGTCGTGCCGACGGGCGACCTCGGCCACTGCGTCGGCGATCTGCTGGTTCGCCGCAGCCGCCTCGCCCACGAAGCGTGGGTTGCGGGCGCGGAAGTCCTTCTCGCCGAACGTCGACGGGTCAAGGGTGCCGGTGAGGAAGCCGCGGCCCAGCGGCGAGAACGGGACGAGCCCGACGCCCAGCTCACGCAATGCCGCGAGCACCGTCGTCTCGGGGTCGCGGGTCCACAGCGAGTACTCGCTCTGCACAGCGGCAATCGGGTGGACGGCGTGGGCGCGGCGCAGCAGGCCGTCGTCGACCTCGGACAGCCCGAGGAAGCGCACCTTGCCCTGCTCGACCAGCGCCGCCATGGCGCCGACCGTCTCCTCGATCTCGGCGTCCTGCGGCGGGCGGTGCAGGTAGTACAGGTCGATGTGCTCGACGCCGAGGCGGGTCAGCGAGTCCTCGCAGGCCTGCTGCACGTAACCGGCGGTGCCGTGGATCGTCCGGTTGTCCCAACCCATGGTGTTGTCGATGCCGAACTTGGTGGCCAGCTCGACCTGGTCGCGCCGGTCGTGCAGCGCGCGCCCGACCAGCACCTCGTTGTGCCCCGTGCCGTAGACGTTGGCCGTATCGATCATCGTGACGCCGAGCTCGATGGCCCGATGAATCACCGAGATCGACTCGTCCCAGTCGCCCTGCCCGTAGCTCTGACTCATGCCCATGCAGCCGAGGCCCTGTGCCGAGGTGGTGAGTCCGCCGAGTTCGATGCGTTCCATGCCATCCACAGTAGGAGCCAACGACACGACAAGCTCGCCCAGCTCGACGTCGAGCACAACATTGGCCACCGAAGCCGGTGGGGCCGTCGACCGCACGCCAACCGGCCCATCGCCCAAGATGGTCACCTGGACGAATCGCAGCGGCTCGATGTCGGAGGCGTTGGTCTCGCGATGACGGATGCCGTCGCCGGTGCACTGGACGAGCAGCTCACCAGGGACAACGAGCCGAAGCGAGCCATTCGAGTCCTCATGCCGCAACGTACCTTCGAGTATCCAGGTGGCGATATGTACGCCTCGGTGTGCGTGCCAGGCGAAGCCGGCACCCGGCTCGACCAGGTGCTCGTCCAGCCCGACGACCGGTCCGTACGAGAGGTGATCCGGGTCGTAATGCGCGCCGGCCGAGTAGGTATGCCACGTCTCAATACCAGACTGCACGGTATGGAAGCGGCGCTCTGCCTTCATGAGGGGCGCGACTCGTGATCCGCCGTCCACGCCAGCAGGTCCTCGGCAGGCCAGCTGTTGACGATCGACGCGACCGGCACATCGCAACGCACCGCCCGCTCGCAGCCGTTGCTCTGCCAATCGAGTTGTCCTGGCGCATGAGCGTCGGTGTCGATGGTGAACAGGCAGCCGGCTTCAACGGCCAGCCGCAGCAGGCGCGTAGGCGGGTCGAGCCGCTCGGGGCGGGAATTGATCTCGACGGCCACCCCGAACGCCTCGCAGGCCGCGAACACGATGTCGGCGTCGAATTCGGACTCCGGGCGGGTGCCTCGACCGCCGGTGATCAGCCGGCCGGTGCAGTGGCCCAGGACGTCGGTGTTCGGGTTGGCGATCGCCGCCACCATGCGCGGCGTCATTTCCTCCGATGGCATCCGCAGCTTGCCGTGCAGGCTGGCCACGACGAGGTCGAGCCGGGCCAGCAGCGACGGCTTCTGGTCGAGAGTGCCGTCGTCGTTGATGTTCACCTCGATGCCGGTGAGGATGCGGAACGGCGGGCCGCCGTCGGTCGCGTAGACCTCGTTGAGCGAAGCGATCACGTCAAGCTGCTGCTCGAGCCGTTCGACCGACAGGCCGTTGGCGACGGTCAGCGACGGCGAGTGGTCGGTGAGAACCATGTACTCGTGCCCGAGACGGCGGGCAGCGTCGGCCATGTCAGGGATCGGCGAGCCGCCGTCGGACCAGTCCGAGTGCAGGTGGCAGTCCCCGCGCAACGCGCGGCGGATCGCCGTTGTCGCGTCGTCTGCCGGCTCGTCCTCTGCCGCCTGCAGTTTCGCCAGGTAGGCCGGCAGCTCGCCACGGACGGATTCGGCAACGACCGCCGCCGTCGTCTTGCCGATGCCCTTGACCTCGCCGATCGTACCGGCCTCGACCCGCGCGGCGACCTCGTCCGGCCCGAGACCCTCAAGTGTGCTCGCCGCGTTGCGAAAGGCTTTGACCCGATAGGTCGGTTGACGCGACCGTTCGAGCAGGTAGGCGATCTGCTTGAGGTCCTCGACGGGGTCGCGACTCGCGCCACCCTTCGTTCCGCAAGCGTCGCTCATTCCTCGACCGTAGTGCGGCGTGGCAGGGTGGGCGGGTGCCCCGCCAGCAGGTGACCAATGCGCGGGTGACGCGCGCCGGGCTCGAGGACGAGACCGTGCGCCGCATCGAGCAGGCGATCGGCCGGCTCTCGACGCAGAGCGTCGCCCGGATGGACGAGAAGCTTCCGTGGTTCCGTGAGCTGCCGCCCGACCAGCGCTCGTGGGTCATGCTCGTGGCGCAGGCCGGCCTGCAGTCGTTCGTCGAGTGGCTGCGCACGCCCGATGACGTGCTGCGCCTGACCGGCGAGGTGTTCGCCACGGCGCCACCGGACATGGCCAGCAACGTCACCCTCGCGCAGACCGTCGAGCTGGTGCGCGAGGCCATCGCTGTGGCCGAGGAGCACGTACCCGACCTGGCCGGCCGGACGGACGACGCCGCGGTGCGTGACGAACTGCTGCGTTTCAGCCGCGAGATCGCCTTCGCGGCGGCGCGCGTCTACGCCACGGCCGCGGAGAACCGTGGCTCGTGGGATCGCCGCCTCGAGGCGCTGGTGATCGACAACCTGGTGAGCGGATCGTTGGTCGGTGATCCGCTGCCCAGTCAGCTGGCCGCCCTGGGCTGGACGGGGTCCGGGCCCATCGTCAGCATCGTCGGGCCGGCACCGAGCGGCCCGGCCGACAGCGCGCTGGCCGCCGTGCACACCCGGGCAGCACGACGCGGGCTCGACGCGATGGCCGGCCTGCACGCCGATCGGCTCGTCGTCGTGATCGGCAGCGTCTCCGACGGCACGCCCGGGGCGCAGCGCATCGCCAGCAAGCTGCTGCCCGTCTTCGGCACGGGACCCGTGGTGATCAGCCCCGTCGCCCCCGATCTGTCCGCCGCCGGCCGGGTGACGCGTGCCGCGCTCAGCGCACTGCGCGCCGTCGCGGCGTGGCCGGGCGCACCGCGACCTGTCGAGGCCGACGCCCTGCTGCCCGAGCGCGCGCTGGCCGGCGAGGTCGATGCCCGCGAGCAGCTCGTCACCGACGTCTACCGGCCGCTGGTCGAGGCCGGCGGCGGGCTGGCCGACACGGTTGCGGCGTTCCTCGACGCCGGTGGCGCTCTCGAGGCAACCGCCCGAGTGCTGTTCGTGCACGCCAATACCGTCCGCTACCGCCTGCGGCGGGTGGCCGAGATCTGCGGGGAGTCGCCGACCGACGCACGGGGAGCACTGACGCTGCGGGTCGCGCTCGTCCTGGGCCGGTTGGCCGACGCCGGCATGTGACGTTATGTCGCAGGCACAGAAATGTTGAGTTAATCGACAACGAACACCGGCCACATGCTGGCAATATTGCGTACTCACTTGTAGATGTCCTACAACCCTGGTGCACCAACCCTGTGAGTGTCACGGTCGCGCGCGGAGGCCGATCCGCGGGAGGCTAGACGGGTGCTAGCCGTATTCGCTCCCGGACAGGGCGCGCAGTCCCCGGGCATGTTCAGTCCCTGGCTCGAACTCAACGGCGTTGCCGAACAGGTCGCCGCGTTCTCCGAGGCAACCGGGCTCGATCTCGCCCGGCTCGGCACCACGGCCGACGCCGACGAGATCAAGGACACCGCCGTCACCCAGCCGCTGCTCGTCGCACTCGGCGTCATCGCCGCCGGCCAGCTCGGCCTGGACGCAGCGGACGAAAGAGTCGTCGCTGGGCACAGTGTCGGCGAGTTGACCGCCGCCGCCGTGTCGGGCGCCCTCACCCCGAAAGATGCCGTCGCCTTCGCCGGTCGCCGCGGCGCCGAGATGGCCGCCGCCTGCGCGCTGGTGCCGACCGGCATGTCGGTGGTGCTCGGCGGCGGAGACCCCGATGCCGTCGCAGCCGCCATCGAGGCCGCGGGCCTTACCGCGGCCAACCGCAACGGCGCCGGGCAGATCGTCGCCGCCGGGTCGCTCGACGCGCTCGAGGCGTTCGCCGCCAACCCTCCCGAGGGACTGCGGGCGGTCCGTCCGCTGGCCGTGGCCGGCGCGTTCCACACGCACTACATGGCACCGGCCGAGCAGGCACTGCGCGCCTACGCCGATTCGGTTGCCATCGCCGACCCGCACCCGATCCTGCTGTCGAACGCCGACGGCTCGGCCGTCACGACCGGCTCCGAGCTGCTGGCCCGCCTCGTCCGGCAGGTCACCCTGCCGGTGCGCTGGGATCTGTGCCTGGCCACGTGCGCTGCCCTGGGCGTGACCGCTGCGCTCGAGCTCGCGCCCGGTGGCGTGCTCACCGGAATTGCGAAGCGTGAGCTGAAGGGCGTCGAACTGGTCGCTGTGAAGACCCCCGACGACCTCGACAAGGCCCGCGCCCTGGTGGCCAGCAGCCCGCAGCACGGTCAGGGCGAGCACACCCCCGAGTTCCGCGTCGTGGTGATGCCGGCGAAGGGCGTGTTCACCCGCGCCGACACCGTCGCCGAAGGCCAGCCCGTCGCCCGCGGTGCGCAGATCGGCACCGTGCGCACCAACCGCGACGAGCAGGCCATCGTGGCCGGTGCGTCCGGCGTACTCGACGAGTGGCTGCGCCATGACGGCGACATCGTTCCCGCCGGGTTGCCGGTCGCGCGGCTGTCAGCCGAAACCTCCCAGTCCGGCGGCCTGACATGACCCTCTCGCTCACCACCGGCCCGGCCGGCACCCGCATCCTCGGGCTCGGGCACTACCGACCGAGCAACATCGTCACCAACCACGACCTCATCGCCCGCGGCGTCGACACGGATGACGAGTGGATCAAGACCCGGGTCGGTATCGCCGAGCGACGCTGGGCCGACCCCGACGAGACCGTGGTCGACATGGCCGAGCAGGCCGGCAGCAAGGCGCTGGCCGCCAGCGGCGTCGCTGCCGCGGACGTCGACCTCGTCATCGTGGCCACCTGCACTATGCCGACCCCCGTGCCCGGCGCCGCGCCCAACGTCGCCACCCGTCTCGGGATCGATTCGCCCGGCGCGTACGACCTGAACTCCGGGTGCTCCGGCTTCGTCTACGCGTTGAATGCGGCATCGGCCGCGGTACTGACCGGACAGGCGCGCAACGTCCTGGTGGTCGCCTCCGAGCGCTTCTCGGGCTGGTTGGACCTGACCGACCGCTCCACCAGCATCATCCTCGCCGACGGCGCGGGAGCCGCGATCGTCGGACCCTCGGACTCCCCCGGCTTCGGTCCGGTGGCCTGGGGCAGCGACGGTTCGCAGGCCGACGCGATCGCCATCGATGAGCGAAGCCGGATGTTCCGCCAGGAGGGTCAGGCCGTCTACCGCTGGGCCACGGGCGCAATGGCCCCGGTGGCGATCGAAGCCTGCGAGAAGGCCGGCGTACCGCTTGAGGACATTGTCGCGTTCGTGCCGCACCAGGCCAACCTGCGCATCATCGACGCGCTCGCCCGCCGCATCGGGCTGCCGAACGCGATCGTCGCCCGCGATATCACCACCTCGGGCAACACCTCCGCGGCGACGATCCCGCTTGCGCTCTCGCGCATGGTCGAAGGCGGCGAGATCCCTTCCGGCGCACCGGTCCTGGTGCTGGGCTTCGGTGCAGGGCTGGCCTTCGCCGCCCAGGTCCTGCTCGCCCCCTGACGTCCGGTCGGGCCCCTGCCCGACGACACCCACCGCACGATCACACAGAGAGAGGTTCCACCAGTGCCCAGTGCCGACGAGATCCGCGCAGGACTCGCGTCCATCCTCAACGACGTCGCCGATGTCGACGCCGCAGACGTGAGCGACGAGAAGAGCTTCGTCGACGACCTGGACGTCGACTCGCTGTCGATGGTCGAGGTCGCGATGGCCGCCGAGGAGCAGTTCGGCGTCAAGATCCCCGATGACGAGCTGCCGAAGCTCAAGACAGTCGGCGACGCCGTCAAGTACATCGAGTCGAACGCCTGATTATGACCTCGCAGGAAGTCGTCGTCACCGGGCTCGGCGCGACCACGCCGCTCGGTGGCGACGTCGCCAGCTACTGGTCCGCACTGCTCGAGGGACGCTCGGGAGTGCGCGCGCTCGAGGGCGAGTGGTCTGCCGACCTCAGCGTGCGCATCGCGGCCCCGATGGCCGTCGACCCGGCCGAGGTGCTGCCGCGCAAGCAGGCGCGGCGCCTCGACCGCAGTGAGCAGGCCGCGCTGGTCGCTGCGCACGAGGCATGGGCCGACGCCGGCTTCGAGGGCACGGCGCGCGAGGTCGGTCTCGATCCGACCCGCGTCGCGGTCGTCATCGGCACCGGAATCGGCGGCGTCACCAGCCTGCTGAGCCAGTACGACATCATGCTGGACAAGGGGCCCGGCCGGGTCTCACCCCTGCTCATCCCGATGAACATGCCGAACGGTCCCGCGGCGTACGTCGGCCTCGAGATCGGCGCGCAGGCCGGCGTGCACACCTGCGTCAGCGCGTGCGCGTCGGGCTCCGAGGCGGTGGCCTACGGCCTGGACCTGCTGAACCTCGACCGCGCCGACGTGGTCCTGGTCGGCGGCACCGAGGCGTGTATCCACCCGCTGAACATCGCCGGCTTCGCGCAGATGCGGGCGATGTCCACCCGCAATGACGAGCCCGAACGCGCGTCCCGTCCCTGGGACAAGGGCCGTGACGGTTTCGTCCTGGGCGAGGGCGCGGGCGTGCTCGTGCTCGAGCGCGCGTCAGGCGCAGCGGCCCGCGGTCGCCGGCCGTACGCGGTGCTGGCCGGTGCGGGGATCACGTCCGATGCCTACGACATCGTCCAGCCCGACAAGGCGGGTCAGGCGCGAGCGCTCGAGCTGGCCGTGCGCCGCTCGGGTCTCGGCTTCGACGACATCGTGCACGTCAACGCGCACGCCACGTCGACGCCGGTCGGCGACATGGGCGAGGCCGGCGTCGTCGCCGACCTGCTAGGCGAGGACACCGTCGTCACGGCCACCAAGTCCATGACGGGGCATCTGCTCGGCGCGGCCGGTGCCATCGAGTCCGTGGCCACGGTGCTGTCGATCTTCCACGACATCGTGCCGCCGACGATCAACCTCGACGAGCCCGATGACGAGCTCAAGCTCGACGTCCCACGCGAGGCGCGTTCGATGCCCGTCACCGCCGCCGTCAACGACTCCTTCGGATTCGGTGGGCACAACGTGTCGCTCGTCTTCCGGAAGGCCTAGCAGTTGAGGAGACATCGATGACCGCGCTTGCCACTGTCCCCACCACCGAGGAGCGCGACCCGCGCGACCCGGTGCTGCGTCTGGAGCAGCTGTTCGACCCCGCCACCGTCGAGCTGCTCGCCGCTCGCGACGACAGCGGCGTGGTCGCCGCGCGCGGGCGCATCAATGGCAACCCGGCTATCTCGTTCTGCACCGACGCCACCGTCATGGGCGGCGCCATGGGCGAGGCCGGCTGCCGGCACATCGTCGATGCGATCGACACCGCCCTGCGCGAGCGGGTGCCGGTCATCGGACTGTGGCACTCTGGCGGCGCCCGGCTGGCCGAAGGCGTCCTGGCCCTGCACGCGGTGGGTCTCGTTTTCCAGGCGATGATCCGGGCGTCCGGCCGCGTGCCGCAGATCTCGGTCGTGCTCGGTCCGGCCGCCGGCGGCGCGGCGTACGGTCCCGCTCTCACCGACGTCGTGATCATGTCGACGGGCGGCCGGGTCTTCGTCACCGGACCCGACGTCGTGCGCTCGGTGACCGGTGAGAACGTCGACATGGAATCGCTGGGCGGCCCAGACACCCATGGGCGACGAAGCGGCGTCGTGCACGTCGTCACCGACGACGAACAAGCCGCGTACGCCGCGGCGCAATCGCTCACGTCCCTGCTTGCCCGGCAGGGCAGCTTCGACGTCGCCCAGCTCGGTCCCGACTACGACATCAAGTCACTGCTGCCGGCCAATCCCAAGCGGGCCTACGACGTACACCCGATCGTGACCGCGCTCCTCGACGAGGGCGGCTTCCTGGAGCTGCACGAGAAGTGGGCGCCGAACATTGTCACGGGCTTCGGTCGGCTGACCGGCCGCACGGTCGGCGTCATTGCGAACAACCCGCTGCGTCTCGGTGGCTGCCTCGACTCACCGTCGGCCGAGAAGGCCGCACGCTTCGTGCGGATGTGCGACGCGTTCGGCGTGCCCCTCGTAGTGCTCGTCGACGTCCCCGGCTACCTGCCCGGTGTCGGCCAGGAATGGGACGGGATCGTGCGGCGTGGCGCGAAGTTGCTGCACGCGTTCGGCGAATCGGTCGTACCCCGGGTCACGCTCGTGACCCGCAAGACCTACGGCGGGGCCTACATCGCCATGAACTCCCGCTCCCTGGGCGCAACGAAGGTGTTCGCGTGGCCCGAGGCCGAGGTCGCGGTCATGGGCGCGTCGGCCGCGGTCGGCATCCTGCACCGCAAGAAGCTGGCCGCCGCCCCGCCCGGCGAGCGCGAGGCGCTGCACGCGGCTCTGGCCGAGGAGCACGCGCGCATCGCCGGCGGCGTTGGACGCGCCCTGGACATCGGTGTGGTCGACGAGCTCATCGAGCCGAAGCACACCCGCGCCGCGCTGGCGCATGCTCTGGCCGAGGCCCCCAGCGGTCGCGGCGCGCACGGCAACATCCCGCTCTAACCGCCTCCGCGCCTGCGGTGGTCACTCAGAGGTGATGATCCGTAACCACACCAGGCGTGAAGCGGGTCAGACGGCGGAGTGCAGCAGGGTGACGGGGGCGCCGTCGCCGCCCTGGCGGTAGGGCTCGAGTTCGGCGTCCCAGGCGGTGCCGAGCAGGTCGGCCATGCCGTGCTGGTACTCCTCGACGGTGCGGGCGCGGGTGAGCAGCCCGCGCAGGCGTTCCTCCCCGACGAGGACGTCACCGCTCACCGACACCAGGCTGCGGTGAAACCCGCGGCCAGGGACGTAGGCGAGACGCTCGCCGTCGCTGGCCGACGTCGCGTCCTCGGTGACTTCGAAGACGAGCATGGGCCAGGCACGCAGCGCAGCGCACAGCGCGGCTGCGGTCCCGATCGGGCCCGTCCAGGCCGCTTCGGCTCGTAGATGCGACGGCGCGGCCGGCTGGCCGGTCCACTGCAGGCGGGCCGGGCGGTCGAGCACGCCGGCGAGCGCCCACTCCACGTGCGGCGCAAGCGCTGACGGGCAGCAGTGCATGAAGACCACACCGCGGGTCGACGGAACCCCACGGCTGTTCATTCCTCTACCCGAAACAGATCCCGTGCGGGGATCGGACATCGCACACCTCCCTGGCTCGACGGCGACGCCTTCCCCAGCGATCCGTCCTGTCAGGTGGTGTGAAGTCATTGTGGCCTATGAGACGCGTGTTGCGCCAGTGACCTGCCCGAATGTCAGTTCTCCGTAGCCAGCCGGATGCCGAATCCGATGAGCACTGCGCCAGTTATGCGCTCGAGCCGGCGACGGACCACCTGGCGCGACATCAGCGCCGTCACCTTCGTAGCAAGCAGGACGAGCGGCACCTGATAGGAGGCGTTCAACGCGATGAACAGCGCGCCGAAGAGCAATGACGTCGCGCCCACCGGGTAGTCGTGCGGGATGAATCCGGGCAGGAAGGTCACAAAGAACACGCCGACCTTCGGATTGAGCAGGTTCGACAGCAGCCCGCCGCGAAAGCCGGTGCCGAGCAAGCCACCACGTGGTGCCGCTGACGGGTCGTCGGTGCCGCGCGAGCGCCAGGACTGCACCCCGAGCCAGACGAGGTACACCGCGCCCGCGACGCGCAGGACGTCGAAGGCGATCTCGCTGGCCTTCAGCAACGCGGCCAGCCCGAGCGCGGCGGCCGTGACCCATACGAGCAGGCCGCACTGGATCCCGACCACCGCGGCCACGCCACGCCGCCGTCCGCCGGCCATGATGCTGCGCACGATGACGAGGGTGTCCGGCCCGGGCAGCAGCACGATGACGGCCGCGGCGAGCAGGTAGGCGACCAGCGAGACAAGCACGTGGCACAGGATCGCGTAAACCGATCCGGGCGTCCAACGACTTGAGTGGATGAGAGCCAGGAAGGAGGCGGCCGTGGACGAGCCGGACGGTTTCGGTGCGTTCGTGCGCGCCAGCGGTCCGTCGCTGCTCCGCGCCGGCTGGCTGCTCACCGGCAATTGGGCAAGCGCTGAGGATCTCGTGCAGACCGCTCTCGCCAGTGCCTGGCAACGCTGGGATCGGGCGTCGCGGTCACCCGAGGGATACGTGCGGGCGATCATGACCACGACGTACCTGAGCTGGCGCAGGCGGCGATGGATCGGCGAACATCCGACCGTTGATCTCCCGGACCGGCCTGGAGTCGACACGTACGAGCACATCGACGAGCGGCACGCCTTGCAGGACGTGTTGGCCAAGCTGTCGTCCCAGCAGCGGGCCGCCATCGTGCTGCGCTACTTCGCCGACCTGAGCGAGGCCGACACTGCCGCCGCCATGGGTTGTTCCCCCGGCGCTGTGAAGAGCCACACGTCGCGGGCGCTTGCACGGTTGCGCAGCCAGCCCGGAGTGGCCGAAATCCTGCGTGGAGAGGTGACGTCGTGACCACCGAGGAACAGCGGCTGTCGGAGTGGCTCCATGAGCAGACCCCGCAGCCACCCCGCGCCATTTCATTGAATCGGATCGCAGCACTTGCCGGGAGCCCTTCGCCGGAGATGCCGCAGCGCCGCCGAGCGCGGGCCGGACGGTGGGCCGCGGTTCTTGCCGCCGCCGCGGTCGTCGCATTCGTCGCCACGTTGCTGACGACCCTGCAGGGACGCGACCATGATCCGTCCCCTGCGACGCCGTCACCGACTCCGACCCGGATTAGCAGCAACCCGACTCCAGCGCCAACCGCGCCGCCCGCATTGAGTTTCCAACCGTGGAACGCCCGGCTGATCACCAGTGCTACCTACAATCTGCTTACCCCGATCGGTTCTTCGCTTTACGCGTTCGTCGACGGCGGACTTGTCCGACTGCGGCCGTCAACCGGTCAAATCCTGGCCCGACAGGCGGTGCCGGCCGATGCGTCGACACGACCCGTCTTCTCCGGAGGGCGGGTGTGGATCGCCGCACAGACCGACTCCCGTTCGGTAGTCCTCATCGCTTACGACCCATTCAGCCTGCGGCAGATTGCTCACTACAAATACCCGGTCATCGGACACGAAGTAAACGGACCGGCGGTCGCGCCGAGCGGTGCTGCCACCCTTTATCTCGGCGCAGGCAGTCGGGTCTACGTGGTGGATGCGCATTCAGGACGGCGTGAGCAAACCTTCCGAGTCGCGGACGGCATGAGTTCGCTGTCAGTCAGCCCAGACCGGACCCGGCTTGAAGTTGCGACCGGGCGGCAAGGGCAATTCGTCGAGCAGCTCGACGCCAGGACCGGGAAGGTGACGGAGCGCGGACCGGTCTTGAACTTCGGCTGTTCCGACCTGCAGTCGACCTCGGCAGGATATTTCGTGACGTGCGGCTCGGGCCACGTGGACGGAGTGGTCTTCTACCCATTCGACCGGTCGGCGCCTGTCGACGGAAGCCAAGGGGGTGGCGGCATTGGCTCGAGCGTTCTGGTGTCCGGGTCCGTTGCCTGGCTCGGCGGCGACCAGATTATCGCGTGCGCGGATCCGCGGACCGGACACATCAGGGCGAGTGAAGTGGTCAATCTCGGTTCACGAGCGGCGGGGATCACCGAGTTCAGCGTTGTTGACGGACGGCTCTACGGCTACTACCAGGGCTTCAATGAGACCACTGGTCAAGGCCTCGTAGAGCTCATGCCGCCGAAGGCCTGCGGGCTCAAGTGAGTGCGGCCACCGTCTCGGTCAGCGCAACCCCAAGCGGCACCTCGAGCTTGAGGTCGGCGAGCGGGTCGCCGCGGGTCGGACCCTGGTTGACAATGGTGACGTCGATGCCCAGCTTGGCGGCGCGACGCACGAACCGCAGCCCACTCATGACGGTCAGCGACGAGCCGAGGACGAGCAGGCAGCGGGCATTCTCGACGAGCGCGTAGCAGGCCTCGACGCGTGGCTTCGGGACGTTCTCACCGAAGAAGACGACATCGGGTTTGACGAGGTCGGAGTCGCAGTGCCGGCAGCGCGCCATCACGAAGCCGTCGAGCTGGTCGTCGGTGATCTCGGCGTCGCCGTCGGGGTTGACCCGCGTCGCCCGCGCGTGGAAGTCCGGGTTGAGCTCGCGTAGGCGGACGTCGAGCGACGGTCGCGATTCCCGTTTGCCGCACGTCAGGCAGACGACGAGGTCGAGGCCACCGTGTAGCTCGATGACGTTGTGGGCACCGGCCGCCTGATGCAGCCCGTCGACGTTCTGCGTAATGATCCCGTCGAGCAGCCCGAGCCCCTGCAGCTGAGCAACGGCGACGTGACCCGCGTTCGGCCGCGCCTGCGCCATCTGCGCCCAGCCGAGAAAGCTGCGCGCCCAGTAGCGGTGCCGTCCCGCCGACGACGACACGAAGTCCTGGTAGGTCATCGGGGTGTTGGTGCGCAGCGCGCCGGTCGGGCCGCGGTAGTCGGGGATCCCCGACTCGGTCGATAGGCCCGCGCCGCTGAGCACGACCACGCCACCGTGGCGCACCCTCGTAACCAGCTGATCCAGCTGTGTCGAGGAACCGGTGGTCGTCACCTCGTCATGGTGCCCGAGAGACGCCGTGTCACTCCTCGGCGAGGGCCCGGCCGTACCGTTGCTCGACCCGCTCGCGCATCCCGGCGTGCTTACGCGGCGCGGGTTGGAGGAAGATCTCGTCCAGCGACGGCCACTTCTCGCGCAGCTCCAGGTCGAGTCGTACGCAGGCCTGTTCCAGGTCGTCGCCGCTCGCCTCGTCGATGAAGTCCACCCGGGCGCACAGCAGGATGCTGTCGGTGCCGGTGAGCATGGTGAGCAGATCGACGACGTCGTCGACCTCGGGTTGCTCCTCCAGCCACGCCTCGATCTCTCGAACGAAGCGCGGGTCGGCCTGCACGCCGATCAGCAGGTTCTTACACGCCCGGGCCAGCGTGCCCGAGACTGTGAGCAGCAGTAGCCCGATGGCGATCGAGGCCGCGCCGTCGTAGACGGCCGAACCGGTGAGCTGGTGCAGGCCGACCCCGATCCCGGCGAACAGCAGGCCGATGATCGCGGCGGAGTCCTCGAGCAGCACGCTCTCGACCGTGGGGTCGCGCGGGGTACGCAGGTACTGCACGACCGTCTGACGCAACCGCTTCGTCTCGCCATGCATCTGCTTGGCGGCCTGCCGCAGCGAGATGCCCTCCAGCACAGCCGCGAGCAGCAGGACGGGGTAGTTGATCCAGATCATCGTCGACTCTTCGCCGTCGATGATCGTCGTGACGCCCTGGTAGAAGGAGAACGCGGCGCCCGAGACGAAGATCGCCACGGCTGCCAACATCGACCAGAAATAGCGCTCCTTGCCGTACCCGAAGGGATGGGTGCGGTCCGCTGGGCGCTGCGAGCGCTTCTGCGCCACCAGCAGGAACACCTCGGTGGTGCAGTCGCCGGCCGAGTGCGCTGCCTCGGACAGCAGCGCGGCCGAGCCGGTGATCAGGCCGGCCGCGAGCTTGAGCAGACCGACGCCGAGGTTGGCAGCCAGGGCAAGCAGCACAGTGAGACTGCTCTCACCCTCGCCGGCGCTGATGGGAGCCACCGGCGTCTGCAAAGCCGGGGCCTGCTGGTCTGCGGACGTCACGGGTGCAGCGTGCCCAGCGCCCCGTTCCACGAACCGGTCGCGTGACGGACCGGGCACCAAGCTGGAGGCAATACGATCGCGGCTCCGGACGTTGGCCCGAGATTGGCATCGCACGACTTGGAGATCCCGCGCAGATGACTGTGTCCTACGAGCTGTCGCACCTCGACAGGCTCGAGTCGGAGGCCGTGCACATCTTCCGCGAGGTGGCGGCCACGATCGAGAAGCCGGCACTGCTGTTCTCCGGCGGCAAGGACTCGGTCGTCATGCTGCACCTGGCGCTCAAGGCGTTCTGGCCCGCGCCGCTGCCGTTCCCGGTGATGCACATCGACACCGGTGAGAACTTCGACGAGGTCATTGCGTTCCGCGACCGCACGGTCGAGGAGTACGGGCTGCGACTGATCGTGGCCAGCGTGCAGGACGACATCGACGCCGGCCGCTCCGTCGAGGACACCGGCCCGCGAGCGACCCGTAACCGGCTGCAGACGGTCACGCTGCTGCGCGGCATCATCGAGAACCAGTTCGGGGCTGTGTTCGGGGGCGCTCGGCGCGACGAGGAGAAGGCTCGCGCCAAGGAGCGGGTGTTCAGCTTCCGCGACGAGTTCGGGCAATGGGATCCACGCAACCAGCGCCCCGAGCTGTGGAGCCTGTACAACGGCCGGCACCGCAAGGGCGAGAACATCCGGGTGTTCCCGCTGTCGAATTGGACCGAGCTCGACATCTGGTCCTACATCGAGGCCGAGCACATCGACCTGCCCGAGTTGTACTACGCCCATCAACGTCAGGTGGTCGAGCGCGACGGCATGCTGCTGGCCGTCAACCGCTTCATCACTCCAGAAATGGGCGAGACGCCGTACGAGGCGACGGTGCGGTTCCGCACGATCGGTGATGCCACCTGCACCGGCTGCGTCGAGTCGAGCGCAGCCGATGCCGCCGCCGTGGTGCTCGAGGTCGCCGCCGCCCGGCTGACCGAGCGGGGCGCCACCCGCGCCGACGACCGGATCAGCGAGGCCGGCATGGAAGACCGCAAGAAAGAGGGGTACTTCTAGCCATGAGTCAGCTCCTGCGCCTTGCCACGGCCGGCAGCGTTGACGATGGCAAGTCCACGCTCATCGGCCGGCTGCTGTACGACTCCAAGGCGATCTTCGAGGACCAGCTCTCGGCTGTCGAGAAGACCAGCCTGTCTCGGGGTAATGAAGCACCCGACCTTGCGCTGCTCACCGACGGCCTGCGGGCGGAACGCGAGCAGGGCATCACCATCGACGTCGCCTACCGCTACTTCGCCACTCCCAAGCGCAAGTTCATCATCGCCGACACCCCCGGCCACATCCAGTACACGCGCAACATGGTCACCGGCGCCTCGACGGCCGACGTCGCGCTGATCCTGATCGACGCCCGCAACGGCGTGCTCGAGCAGTCCCGACGGCACGCGTTCCTCGCCGCGCTGCTGGGCATCCCGCACCTGATCGTCTGCATCAACAAGATGGACCTCGTCGACTTCTCGCAGGAGCGCTACGAGGAGATCCGCGGCGAGTTCCGTCGCTTCGCCACGAAGCTCGAGGTGAACGACCTCACCTTCATCCCGATGTCGGCCCTCACTGGTGACAACGTCGTCGAGCGCAGCCAAGCGATGCCCTGGTACGAAGGCGCCTCGCTGCTGCACGTTCTCGAGGACGTGCACATCGCCTCGGACCGCAACCTGATCGACGTGCGACTGCCGGTGCAGTACGTCATCCGCCCGCACCAGTCCACCAGCGCCGAACTGCACGATTTTCGTGGGTACGCCGGCACCATGGCCAGCGGCGTCATCCGCGCCGGGGACGAGGTCACCGTGCTGCCCTCGGGCTTCACCACCATGATCAAGACGGTGTGGCGGCCGGGCGGCGTGGCCGTCGAGGAGGCGTTCGCCGGCCAGGCCGTGACCGTCGAACTTGCCGACGACATCGACATCGCCCGCGGCGATCTGATCTGCCGACCGCACAACCGACCGCACGTGGGTCAGGACATCGACGCCATGGTGTCGTGGATGACGTCGGACTCCGAGCTGACCCCCGGCGCCCGCTACACGATCCAGCACACGACCCGTTCGACGCGGGCGGTCGTCCGCGAGCTGGACTACCGCCTGAACATCAACACCCTGCACCGCGACGAGACGGCCACCGGACTGGCCCTGAACGAGATCGGCCGGGTACGGCTGCGCACCCAGCAGCCGCTGCTGTTCGACGCCTACCGGCGCAGTCGCGAGACCGGCAGCTTCATCCTCGTCGACGAGGCCACGAACAGCACGGTCGCGGCGGGCATGATCACCGGACCCAGCCAGCAGGACTCGCAGGTCGTCTGGCACGCGGGTTCGGTGCAGCGCCACGAGCGGGCGACGCAGGGCATGACCGTGTGGCTGACCGGACTGTCCGGCTCGGGCAAGTCCAGCGTCGCGGCAGAGCTCGAGCGCCGGCTCGTCGCCTCCGGACGCCCCGCCTACCTGCTCGACGGCGACAACCTGCGCCACGGGCTGAACAACAATCTCGGGTTCTCCCCCGAGGACCGCACCGAGAACGTGCGCCGCGTCGCCGAGGTGGCCAAGCTGCTCGCCGACGCCGGTGTGGTCGCCATCGTCTCACTCGTCAGCCCCTACGCCGCCGACCGCGAGCGAGCCCGCGCCGGGCACGCGGAATCCGGTCTGCCCTTTGCCGAGATCTTCGTGGACACCCCGCTGGCCGTGTGCGAGGCACGCGACCCGAAGGGCATGTACGCCAAGGCCCGCGCCGGCGAGATCACGCACTTCACCGGCATCGACGACCCCTACGAAGCGCCGGAGTCACCGCACCTGCGGCTGCGCCCCGAGGACGGCGACGCCGCCTCGCAGGCCACGCTCGTGCTCGACCTGGTCGAGCGGATCACCGAATGACTCCCCCACTCGTGATCAACAGCGCCGAACCGTCGTGGAACGACGGTTCGGCGCTGTTGATCACCGGGGGGTGGCGGTGACCGAGTCCGACGCCCGGCTGGCGGCGCGGCTGGCCGAACGCGCCGGGGAGCTGTTGCTCGACCTCCAACGCACGAGCGACCTGACCGGCAAGGAACTGGGCAAGGCCGGCGACCGCGAGTCGAACGAGTGGCTGCTGCGCGAGCTGTCGCTCGCCCGTCCCGGCGACGCGGTGCTGTCGGAGGAGTCGGCGGACTCCCCCGCCCGGCTTGCTGCCGACCGGGTGTGGATCATCGACCCGCTCGATGGCACCCGCGAGTACGGCATGCCCGGCCGGCCGGACTGGGCGGTACACGTCGCGCTGTGGCAGCGTGGCGACGGCACCGGCGGCAGCATCACCGACGCCGCCGTGGCCCAGCCCGCCCTCGACGCGGTGTACGCCAGCGACACGATGCACTCCCGCGACATGCTCGCCACCTCATTCGCGAACACCCCGCTGCAATTCCTGGTCAGCGACAGCCGTCCGCCGGCCTGGGCGACGGCGGTCGCCGTCGAGCTCGACGGCGAACTGGTGCCTATGGGCTCGGCGGGCGCCAAAGCTATGACCGTGCTGCGCGGCGACGCCGACGCCTATCTGCACGACGGCGGCCAGTGGGAGTGGGACTCGGCCGCGCCGGTCGGCGTCGTCCAGGCCGCCGGCTTGCACGCGTCCCGCATCGACGGTAGTCCGCTGCGTTACAACCTCGCGCACCCGTATCTACCCGATCTGGTGATTTGTCGCAACGATCTTGCGGAGGCGATCGTCGTGGCGATCGCCCGCGCCGTCAGACCCGGCTAAGCGCGCATCGGGCGGGAGAACGTACTCCATGGTATTTGTTCAGCCAGGCGGGGTACGGTGTCGGCGTCAGCATGTCGAGGACGCCCAGGCGTCCGGGGAGCGAGGTCGAGTGCCGGCACTGACGCCGCAATCACCGCTACCGGTACGTACGGCCGCGTCCTCGGTGCCCAACCGGGACTGGTTCGATCACCGCTCTCGCGAGACCACGCTTTCGGTCGAGACCGTGGCGCTCGACTTCCAGGGCGCCACGGTGCAGGTCGGCGGTGAACTCGACCTCGGCACCGCCCCGCCACTGTGGGCGGTACTTCGCTCCCACCTGCTCGCGGGGCGGCGCTTCCTGCGCCTGGACGTCACGTCCCTCACCTTCGTCGATGCCAGTGCACTCGCGGGCCTGCGCGCAATCCACGATGAGGCGCTGGCCGCCCGCGGGACGCTCGTCGTCACCGGCGTGCGTGCGCTGGTAGCTCGAGTGCTGCACCTGACCGGGTTCGATGAGGTGCTCTTCCTCGGGGGTTCGCGCGCCGAGCACGAGCTGCCGCCACTGCAGGTGAGCTGAGACGGTGCTCGCATGAGCGCACCAAACACACGCCGACCGCGTTCCAGGCCACCGTACGGCGCAGCCCGCACACCATTGCCCTGAGCACACCGGACGGCTCGGTGCGCTTGACCTGGCGGCAGTACGACCGTCGCGTGCGAGCGCTGGCCGCCGGGCTCGCGGCATCGGGGTGCGCCCCGGCGACACGGTCGCGATCATGTTGACGAACCGCGTCGAGTTCCACCTCCTCGATACCGCCGCCCTGCATGCGGCGCGTTGCCGTTCTCGATCTACGACACGCTGGCGGCCGAGCAGATCGCCCACCTGTTCGAGAACGCCGGCAACGGGTCGTCATCTGCGAGAAGCAGTTCTTCGAGCCGATCCGAGCCGCCGCCGCGTTCGACCGAACGGCAATCGAGACGGTCGTCTGCGTCGACGCGGACGCGCCGGGGACGGTGCGCCCGAGCGATGTCGAGGCCACGCCGGCACCGGGCTTCGACGTCGACGCCACCTGGCAGGCGGTGCAGCCCGGTGACGTCCTGACGATCATCTACACGTCGGGGACGACCGGCCCGTCGACACGACCGAGCACGACTCGGTGATCTCGTACCTCCCGGACGCCCACATCGCCAATCGCTGGGGCGCGCACTACACGAGCATGTTCACGCGAGATGTGGGGCATGTCCGAGCTGACCTGCGCGGTCACCATCAACCCGCCCGACGCGATCCGCATCGGCACCGTCGGCACAGCCGTGGACGCCGCCGAACTGCGCCTGGCCGAGGACGGCGAGCTGCTCGCCCGTGGACCGCTCGTCATGAAGGGTTACCGCGGCGAACCGGAGAAGCCGGCTGAGGGCATCGACCCCGACGGTTGGTTGCACACCGGCGATATCGCCACTATCGACGCCGACGGCTACGTGCGGATCGTCGACCGCAAGAAGAAACTGATGATCAACGCGGCCGGCAAGAACATGTCGCCGGCCAACATCGAGGGCACGATCAAGGTGGCCTGTCCGCTCGTCGGGTCGGCGGTGGCGATCGGTGACGACCGTCCCTACGTCGTCGCGCTGTTGACGTTGGATCCCGACGCCGGGGCCGCGTTCGCCCATACGCACGAGTTGACCGACTCCTCCCCCGCCGCGCTGGCGAGCAACCCGGCCGTGCGAGACGCCGTCCAGGCCGGTGTCTCCGACGCCAACCGCCGGCTGGCTCGCGTCGAGCAGGTCAAGCGCTTCGAGATCCTGCCCGTCGTGTGGGAGCCCGGTGGCGACAAGATCACTCCGACGATGAAGATCAGGCGCAGGCCTATTGCCGGCAAGTACGCGGCTGAGATCAACGCGCTGTACGCGCGTTGATGGTTGGTAGTCCACACTGACCGGGTGACCGAAGCCCACCCCGCTGTCGACAACGCTTCTGCCGACCCGGGGGCGATGGGATCGGGTGGGCACCCCGCGGCGCGCAGCGCCGGCGTGTTCGGACTCGCCCTCGGCGCGCTAGGCGTGGTGTTCGGCGACATCGGCACCAGCCCGCTGTACGCGATCCAGACCGTGTTCTCGATCGACAACAAGGCGGTCAAGCCCACGACGGGCGACGTGTACGGCGTCATCTCGATCGTCTTCTGGTCGCTGACACTGATCGTCTCGATCAAGTACGTCGTCTTCATCCTGCGCGCCGACAACGACGGCGAGGGCGGCGTGATGGCGCTGGCCGCGCTCGCGCGCCGCTTCACCCGCGGGCGCCGCAAGCTGGTCGCCGCGGCGTTGCTGCTCGGGGTGCTCGGCGCGTCGCTGTTCTACGGCGACAGCGTGATCACCCCGGCGATCTCGGTGCTGTCGGCCGTCGAGGGCCTCGAGGTGGCGTCACCGGGTCTGAAGGACGCAGTGCTGCCGATCGGGATCGCAATCCTGGCCGCGCTGTTCCTGGTGCAGCGCTTCGGCACCCACATCGTCGGCAGGTTCTTCGGCCCGGTGATGGTCCTGTGGTTCACAGTGCTGGCCGTCATGGGTGTGCCGGAGATCGTTCGCCACCCGCAGATCCTCAAGGCGCTGTCGCCGTACTACGTCGGCACGTTCGCCACCGATCACCCGTTCACCAGCTTCATCGCGCTGAGCGCCATCGTCCTGGCCATCACCGGTGCCGAGGCGCTGTATGCCGACATGGGCCACTTCGGCCGCGCGCCGATCCGGCGGGCCTGGTTCTTCGTGGCCCTGCCCGCGCTGGTGCTCAACTACCTGGGTCAGGGCGCGCTCGTGCTGTCGCACCCGCGCAAGATCGACAACCCGTTCTACCTGCTGGCCCCGAGCTGGGCGCGCATCCCGCTCGTCGTGCTCGCGACCGCAGCGACGGTGATCGCCTCGCAAGCCGTGATCTCCGGTGCGTACTCGGTGTCCCGGCAGGCCGCGCGGCTCGGGTACCTGCCCAACCTCACGATCCGGCACACCTCGACGTTGGAGAGCGGGCAGATCTACGTCCCGGTGGTGAACTGGCTGCTGTTCGGCAGCGTGCTCGTGCTGATGCTGGCGTTCCGCTCGTCGAGCAAGCTGGCGAGCGCCTACGGGCTCGCCGTCACCGGCACGTTCCTGATCACCACCACCCTGTTCCTCATCGTCGCCGCTACGGTGTGGAAGTGGGCGAAGTGGAAGCTGATCACCATCGGCATCGTCTTCGGCAGCGTCGAGATCGCCTACTTCGGCGCCAACGCCACCAAGGTCGCCAGTGGCGGCTGGCTGCCGCTGGTCATCGCGGCGATCGTGGTCACCACGATGACGGTGTGGCAGTCCGGCCGCGGGATCGTCACGCGCCGCCGGCGCGAGATGGAGGGTCCGCTGCAGGACTTCGTCGACGAGGTGCAAACTCAGAAGCTGACGCGGGTGCCCGGCACCGCGGTGTTCCCGCACCCGTCGAAGGACACCACGCCCCTGGCGCTGCGCGCTAACGTCGAGTTCAACCACGTGCTGCATGAGCACGTCGTGCTGGTGTCGGTGATCTCCGAGGACGTGCCGCACGTGCCGCAGGAGGAGCGCATCACCGTCGACCCGCTCAAGCACACCGACGACGGCATCGTGCACGTCGAGATCCGCTACGGCTTCCAGGACGAGCGTGACATCCCGGCCGAGTTGGCCCGCGCCGAAGGCACCGACGTCGAGCTCGACTTCGATGCCGCGAATGCGACCTACTACCTATCGCGCCTGTCGATCACCCGGGGCGATGGCCGGGAGATGCAGACGTGGCGCAAGCGGATCTTCATCGGCATGTCGCACAACGCGGCGAACCCGGCCGACAGCTTCTGCCTGCCGGTCGACCGCACCATCGTCATGGGCGCGAACCTGGAGCTGTGACGCCGGGCAGCCCGACGGTCAGCTCATGGTCGGGAACTGCAGGCTGGCGCCGCTGG
This sequence comes from uncultured Jatrophihabitans sp., assembly GCF_964244045.1. NCBI lineage: Bacteria > Bacillati > Actinomycetota > Actinomycetes > Jatrophihabitantales > Jatrophihabitantaceae > Jatrophihabitans > uncultured Jatrophihabitans sp. Next base: position 232,621 of record NZ_CAXTHK010000004.1, read on the forward strand.
GCATCTCGACGTGCGGCCAGCGCGACGTGACGACCTTGGCCCGGGTGTAGAACGAGACTCCCTCAGGCCCGTGGACGTGTTTGTCGCCGAACAGCGAGTCCTTCCACCCGCCGAAGGAGTAGTACGCCATCGGGACGGGGATCGGGACGTTGATACCGATCATGCCCACGTGCACACCGCGCTGGAAGGTCCGCGCCGTCTCGCCGCTACTGGTGAAGATCGCGGTGCCGTTGCCGTAAGGGTTCGAGTTGATCAAAGCGATGGCCTCGGCCACGGTGTCGGCGCGGACGACGGTCAACACCGGACCGAAGATCTCCTCGGTGTAGACGTCCATCGACGGCTGCACGTGGTCAATCACGGTCGGGCCGACCCAGAAGCCGTCCTCGTGCTCGGGCACAACGAGCCCGCGGCCGTCGACGGCAAGAGTGCCGCCCTGGTCGGCGCCGGACTGGATGAGACCCACGATGCGGTCACGCGACGCAGCCGTGATCACCGGGCCCATGTCGCTGGTGCCGGCGTTGCCCGGCCCCACCCGCACGGCATTGGCCTGCGCAACGACCTCCGTCAGCAGGGCATCTCCGGCCGCACCCACCGCGACGGCCGTGGAGATCGCCATGCATCGCTCGCCGGCCGAGCCGAACGCGGCCGCGGCGAGATGCTCGGCCGCGAACGACGGGTCGGCGTCGGGCATGACGATGGCGTGGTTCTTGGCGCCACCCAGCGCCTGCACCCGCTTGCCATTGGCGGACGCACGCTCGTGGATGTAGCGCGCGATCGGCGTCGAACCGACGAACGACACCGCGGCGACGTCCGGGTGGTCGAGCAGCGCATCGACGGCCTCGACGTCGCCGTTGACGACGTTGAACACGCCGTCGGGCAGGCCGGCCTCCTGCCACAGCCGGGCGATGAGCTGCGAGCCGGACGGGTCGCGCTCGCTGGGCTTGAGGACGAACGTGTTGCCGCAGGCGATGGCGATCGGGTGCATCCACATCGGCACCATCACCGGGAAGTTGAACGGTGTGATGCCGGCGACGACGCCGAGCGGCTCGCGGAAGGAGAACACGTCGACGCCGGCTGACGCCTGGTCGGAGTAGTCGCCCTTGAGCAGCTGCGGAATGCCGCACGCGAACTCGACGACCTCGAGACCGCGCTGCACCTCGCCCCTGGCGTCGGACAGCACCTTCCCGTGCTCGGCCGTGATGTGCTCGGCGAGCTCGCCGAGATGGCTGTTGACGAGCTCACGGAAGGCGAACAGCACCTTGGTACGGGCGGTCAGCGAGGCCTGCGACCACCCGACGAACGCCTCGCGCGCTGCGGCGACTGCGTCGTCGACGTCGGCCTTGCTCGCCAGCAGGACCTCGCCGCTCTGCTGCCCGGTCGCCGGGTTGAAGACGGGGGCGTTGCGCGTTGAGCCCAGTGCGGTGGGCTTGCCGGCGATCCAGTGTTCGATGGTTGGCATGACGATCTCCTTCGTGACGATCGAACCAGCATGCCAGGCGGCCTGGTCACTTCCAGCGGAAGTGCACGAACACCCGGCCGAAGTTGTCGGAGTCCTTCTCGACGCGGTGGTACTGCGCCTTGACGTCCGTGCGCTCGAGGAAACGCAGCACCCGTTTCTTCAGCTGACCGGAGCCCTTGCCAGGGATGATCTCGACCAGCGGGGCCTTCTTGGCTACGGCCTCGGCCATGATCGCGGTGAGCGCGCGTTCGATCTCGTCCCCACGGTTGTAGATGTCGTGCAGGTCCAGCTTCAGCTTCACGAACCCAGTGTGCGCCCGGGTCAAGCCACCGCGAGTTCACCGGCTCGCGAGTCAAGGGTCTCGGACAGGAACGCGAGCAGCAACCGCTCGTCGGCCGACAGCCACTTGCTGTTGCGCATGCGCTTGCCCTGCAGGAACTCGGCCAGCTGCCCGGAGGTGTAACCGTCGACGACATCCGGATGCACGTAGTGCGAGCGGCAGACAGTCCGGGTATTGTTGAGCAGCTCGGCAGCGGCGTCAATCGCGGCCAGCACGGCGCTCTCCGGGGACTCCGCGTCAGGTGCGGCGCGTCCGTCGAGATGCTTTCGCAGACAGGCGAACGCGATCGACGAGCCCTTCCAGGTTCGAAAGTCCTTCGCCGTGAAGTGTGCGCCGGTGAGTTCGGCCAGGCGGTGGTTGATCTCGTCCGAGCCGATGACCTGCCCGTCGACGGTGAACAACCGGCGGCTGCGTTGGGCGAGCAGCCGCTCGATCACCCGCGCGACGCCCTCGTCGTCGATCGCGGTGTCGGCCTGCTTGCCGGACTTGGCCGGGAAATTGAACTCGACGGTCGTGCCGACCACGCGCACGTGGCTGCGGGTGAGGGTGCTGAGCCCATAGCTGTCGTTCTCCTCGGCGTACACCTCGTTGCCCACCCGCAGCCCGGCCTTGTCCATGATGCGCAGCATCGCCGCGAGGACCCGGTCGGAGTCGATGACGTCGCGGCGCAGCTGCACGTCGACGTCGGCCCGGATCTTGGGCATCGCCTCGCCGAAGCCGATGAGCCGGTAGAAGTTCAACTGGTCGCGGATCGAGCGCCAGCGCTCGTGGTAGATGTACTGCCTGCGGCCCTTGTCGTCCTCGCCGACGGCGAGCAGGTGCGCGTCCGGCCAGGTGGCGATCCACACCTTGCGCCAGGCCGGCGGGATCGCGAGCTTGCGCAGCCGGTCGCGCAGCTCGACATCGACGACGGTGTTGCCGGTGGCGTCGCGATAGGTGAAGCCCTTGCCCCTGCGCAGCCGGGTCAGGCCCGGGTCGCCAGGGCTGACGTAACGCAACTTGGCCACCTGGGCGCACTGCGCAGGGTCGTCGTAGAGCGCCGCCACGAGCGCCGCAGCGCTGGGCTTATCGACCGTAGTCACGTCGGGAGGTGTACCCACGATCGTGGCCTGCCCCGCCGCCGTTGACACTCCCGACCTGGCTACGCAATGGTGAGGTCAGCCTGCCCCGACGAGCGAGGGAGAGAGACCGCGATGGAGTTGACCGGCGCGCGGTACGCCGACCGGCCGACGGTGCAGGTGCAGACCCGTATCTCGGCGCCCCCTGACCAGGTCTGGCCGCTGGTATGCGACCCGCTGCTCATGGCCACGTTCAGCGACGAGGTGCAGACCGTCGAATGGGTCGACGGCTCAGGTCCAGCCACGGTCGGGACACGCTTTCGCGGCCACAACAAGCACCGCTCCATCGGCGAGTGGACGACCACGTCCACCGTGATCGAGTGCGAGCCGCCGCGCGTCTTCGCCTGGGCCGTCGAGGATCCCGCCGAGCCGACGGCCACCTGGCGCTTCATCCTCGAGCCCGACGGCGACGCCACCGTGCTGACCCAGTGGGTGCAGATGGGGCCGGCGCGGTCCGGGCTCAGCCTGGCCATCGACGCCATGCCCGACAAGGAGCAGAAGATCGTCTTCGGCCGGCTGCGCGAGTTCGAGTTGGGCATGCAGGCCAACCTGGCCGCGATCAAGCAGCGCGTCGAGTCGACCGCCTGATGCGCACTGCCACCACCGTCGAGGGGTCGCAGGATCTCGGCGGCACGAACGACTTCGTCGTGGAGGCCGAACGGCTCGGCCTGGACGTCTGCTGGGTGGCCGAGGCGTGGGGCGCCGACGCACCGAGCCTGCTCGGCTACCTCGCCGCCCGGACGCAGCGCCTGCTGCTCGGCTCGGGCATCATCCAGCTCGGAATCCGCACCCCCGTGGCGATCGCCCAGGCCGCCATCACGCTGTCGAACCTGACCGGCGGACGGTTCCTGCTCGGGCTCGGGCCCTCCGGGCCACAGGTGATCGAGGGCCTGCACGGGGTGCCGTTCGCCCGTCCCCTGACGCGCATGCGCGAGACCGTCGAGATCGTCCGGGCTGCCGCTACGGGCGAGAAGATCAATTACTCCGGGCGCGAGTTCACGATCCCGCTGGCCGGCAGCGACACCCGGCCGATGCGATTGTCGATCCGCGCCGAGCAGGCGATCCCGGTCTACCTCGCCGCGCTGTCACCGAAGCTGCTGCAGCTCACCGGCGAGGTCGCCGACGGCTGGCTGGGGACGAGTTTCGTGCCCGAGGGCGCCGACGCCGCCTACTTCACTCATCTCGACGCCGGGCTGGCGGCCGGCGGGCGGACCCGAGGCGACCTCGACGTCTGCCAGGGCGCCGAGATCGCCGTGTTCGACGACGAGGACGCGCTGCAGGCACACATCGGGTCACGCAAGATAGAGCTGGCGTTCAGCCTGGGCGGGATGGGTTCGGAATCGACCAACTTCTACAACCAGGCCTACAGCCGGCAGGGCTGGGCTGAGGTGGCCGGTCAGGTGCGCGAACGTTGGCTGGCGGGCGAACGCGACGCCGCGGCGGAGTTGATCACCGACGAGATGGTGCTGGCCACGACCCTCATCGGCACCGAGGCGATGGTGCGCGAGCGGTTAGCGGTATGGAGCCGCGCCGGCGTCACCACCGTGCGGCTGTACCCGGCCGGCGACGACATGGCTGCGCGGCTCGACAACCTGGCCCGGGGCATCGAGTACGCCCGGGCCGTCTGATCAACGGTCGGCGCCGGCCCCGGTGATGACGAAGCGGATGCGGCGGGCCACGCTGACGGCCTGGTCGCAGAAACGTTCGTAGTAGCGGCCCAGCAACGCCGCGTCGACCGCGGCAGGGACGCCGTGCGGCCAGTCCGGCGCCAGCAGCTGGGTGAACAGCTGCCGATGCAGCGCGTCCATGCCTTCGTCGGACGCCGTGACCTCGGCCGCGAGCTCCGGGTCGCGCTGCTGGATGGCCAGCGTCAGCGTGCCGGCGATGGACGTCGCCGCGGCGCCGATCTCGGTCATGGTGTGCCGCACCTTGTCGGCCACGGCGGACTCCGGCGCGCGCAGTCGGGTTGTCTTGGCGACGTGCTCGGCCAGCCCACCCATGCGCTGCAACGCGGTCGACGCCGGCAGAGTGGCGAGCACCAGGCGCAGGTCGGTTGCGACCGGCTGCTGCTGGGCGAGCAGCAGCATGGCGCGGTTCTCGAGGTCGCCCTGCAGCTGCTCGGTGACGGCCTGCTCGGTGATGACGAGCTCAGCCAACTGCCGGTTCGCGTCGAGCAGGGCCGATGACGCCCGCTCGATGGCGACCACCTGCAATTCAGCGAGGTCGGCCATCCGCGTCCACAGCCCCTCGAGCTGCTCGCGGAACGCTGATCTCGTCGGCATTGCCCCATTCGATCACAATCCCGTGCCGAGGCGGCGGACGCGACGCAACCGCCGGCCCAAGGACGCACGCCCGCCATCCACGCGAGCGATGCAGTCAGTGCGTAATCGGCTCGCCCGAGGTGTAGAGCATCGTCAGGCTGACCTTCGCGAACCGCCACCCGTCGTGGGTGCGGCGCAATTGACAGTCGTACCAACCGGCGCCGTCCGACCTCACGACTGATCAGCCACCTGCGCCACGTCGACCTCGCGGTACCGGACTTCGACAAGCAACGCGACTTCTTCACCGGCCTCTGGGGACTCACCGAGGTCCATGGTGAGGACGGCATCTCCTACCTGGCCGCCGAGGGCTCGCCCGAGCAGTACATCGTGCGGCTGCGCCGCGACACCGACAAGCGCCCGGACCTGGTCAGCTTCGGCGCGCACACCCCGGCGGACGTCGACGCGCTTGCCGCCCAGCTCGGCCACGAGGGTGTCCCGCTCGTCTCCGAGCCCGACTCGCTGCAGACGCCGGGTGGCGGTTACGGCTTCCGGTTCTTCGACGTCGACGGTCGCACCGTCGAGCTACTTCCTCGACCCGCATGGCAACACCGTCGAGTACACCACCGAGCTGGAGACGATCTACGAGGACACCTGGCACCCGCACCTGTACGACTTCACCGAGGACAGGGTGTCCGACCAGTGGGGCACCGCGAATGCCATGAACGAGTTCGTGGCCCGTCAGTCGCGCCGCGGATCGCGCCCTTGCTGAAACCGGCCATGTCGGCGCGGAACTCCGGGCTGGAGATGTACCTACGGTCGACCTCCTCCGGGTCGTCGCCCTCGGCGTAGGACACGAGCGCCACCGGCTGGTGCTCGTCGCCGTCTACCCGCCGCCAGATCGCGTGCGTCGTGACGCCGAACCCGGCCAGGCTCGGGATGTGCCGGGGCCAGTGCACGTCGGCGTACTCGTCAGGGCGACCTGGGTGGCCAGGGTGTACGTGCGCAGTTGCGTCCTCGCGGTCTCTTTCGGCCGCGGTCGAGCTCCGGTTGGTCAACTCGAACGTAGCGACGCGGGAACCCGTGCCGCACTCCTGAGCAGCGATGTCGCTCAGGATCGCACGGTGCCGGCCGATAGAACGATCATGCGCGGACGTATGCCCGTCATGCACTCGAAGGGAAACGTCATGCTGGAGGTTGACCCCGGTTCACTGCAGCACGGTGCACACTCGCCACAGCCCAGTGCTCAGAAGACGTCGTCCTGTATCGGCTGCTCGTGTACCAACGTCGCGAACGTGGTCGGGAACCGCATGGTGTTCGCCACGCGGGTGAGCCACAGCCTGACCACTCTTCGATCGGTGCTGAAGGGCGCGGGTGCATCGGTCACCCAGCGCGCTCCAGGGTTGCTGGAGGTCGACACCACTGACCCGGCAGCGCTGCTGACGGTTGCCCGTCAGACCTTGTCGAGCGTCGAAGCCAATGAGATCCGCGCAATGGTGGTGGTGGACGAACACCCCGACGCACTGCTTGCGGCCGCACTCACCGCGCCGACGTTGGCGCAATCCAGCGCGCGGATCGAGCATGCCGATCTGTTGCCGCTCCTGGACGACGAGTTGAACGCGTTTCATTCGGTGTATCAGCCGATCGTGTCGCTGCACGCCGACGCCACTGGTCATGACGTGGTCGGCTACGAGGCACTTCTGAGGGCCACCTCCCCGGACGGTCCGGTGATGCCCGATGAGATGTTCGCGGCCGCGGCCCAGGCGGGATGGTTGGCCGTCCTCGATCGAGTGGGCCGGACCTCGGCGTTGCGCGGCGCCTCGGGTTGGCTCGGCGACCGGCTGCTGTTCGTCAACTTCGTACCGACCGCTATCTACCGGCCTCAGGTGTGCCTTCGCACGACCGAACAAGCGGTCGTACAAGCAGGGCTGCGCTTGGACCAACTCGTGTTCGAGGTCACCGAGAGCGAGCAGATCGCTGACATCGGCCACCTGTCCGACGTCTTCGACTACTACCGCGAGCGCGGCTGCAGGGTCGCTCTGGACGATCTGGGCTCGGGCTTCTCGTCGCTGAACAAACTCGTGCTGCTGCGACCCGACGTGGTCAAGCTGGACAAGGAACTCGTCCAGGCGCTGCCCGACCCCGTCAGCCGGGCCGTCATCCATGCAATCGTTGAGATGACGCACAGCTACGGCGGGCTCGTGCTGGCCGAGTGCGTCGAGACCGAGGAACAGGCGCAGGTTGCGATGGATCTGGGCGTGGATCTGGGTCAGGGCTGGCTTTTCGGTCGGCCGGAACCACGCTCGGTCCGCTGCAACGACTCTGCTGCAGTGGGAATCTAGCGGTCGTATCCAGCCTTTGTCGGCGCCATCCCGCTGAGAAGAATCAGAAGGCGTGTGCCGCGCCGACGTGACCATCGTGGGCGACGTGGTCCCGGCAGTAATGCCCTCCGCACTCCGGGCACGTGGCGCGAGCTTCCGAACGACACAGGCTCAACTCGCAGTCGCCGTAGTCGGCGGTGGGCCCGTATTTGGGTGACGGGTAGGTCGGCGAGGAGCGCGGCGCTGAAGTGGACATCACGTCGAACGCTACGCCACGCCCCTACGTGGCCTTCTGTTGCCACTCCTCCGCGCGCGACATCACGGTTGATGACGGAGAAGCAATCCGTCGGTTACGAGTCGGTTGTCACCGCGAAATCGCGCTAAATCGTGTCGCTGAGGCGCGATTTCGGAGTGCCGAGCCGAGCGAAAGAGTCGGCGACAAGGCTTGGGCGTCAGCTGAAGATGGTGAATGCGCAGCGGGGCCCCGCCGCAGTCGCGAGCCGCTGGTCTGCCGTCAACGGAGGGCAGTCGAGCTGTTCGGCCAGAGCGACGTAGACCGAAACGTAGGTGCTGACGGTCGAACGCAGCTCATACACCCGCTCCAGCAGCGGCAGCGCGGGTCGTGCCCCGGGGAGTGGTGTAAATCGTTCGCGTACAGCTCTGCGTTGTT